>CAIRTT010000237.1 GCA_903881535.1 uncultured Armatimonadota bacterium | reverse complement strand
CCGATATCGAAAACATTGATGTCCTACGCGAAATCGCCAAGAGTGTTGGTATCGATGATGCTGCAATGGCAACATCGGTGGACAGTGAAGCATACGCTGATCAAATTCTTCCATTTGATGATGGTGCATACGGTGCAGGCGTTCGCAACGTACCAACCTTTATGTTTGGGGCAAATGAAGTGCTGGCTGAAGCCAACTACGATGACCTTGCGCGTGCCATGGAGCGCTTCCTGGGCCGCGTTCGCCGCCTGCCTGAAGGTACGCTGTAATGCATTTCGCGAGGGCGCTTGAGACCGGGAACGTGTTGTGGCAGCTCACCGATGGCCGCTTCTGCGATCTGACCATCGCACTTGGGACACTTGCACCAAAGTCCGTCTACCATGCTGTCTGCGACCAAGATCTCCATGCAAACCTGGCGTGGCTACCACTGCGTGAGGATTATTGCCTTCCCGCATCAACCGCCCTCGCATGTCCATTACCAACACCCAATCGGATTCTGGCTATTGGACGTAACTATGCTGATCATGCCAAAGAGCTGGGAAATGCCATCCCGGATGAACCTGTCGTCTTCCAAAAGGCAAACAGCAGCATCATCGGCCCCGGGGAGTCAATCGTTCTGCCAACCGCTATCGGTCAGGTCGACCATGAAGGTGAACTTTTAGTCGTGATCGGGACGGGGGGACGGGACATCCCACTCGAAACGGCACTTTCTCACGTTGTGGGATACTCGATTATTAACGATGTCACAGCCCGCGCGAAATCAAAAGCACTGCAAGCAAAAGGTTATCCATGGTTTCTGGCAAAGTGCAGGGACACCTTCGGACCGATCGGGCCGGTCGTTGTTTCTGCAAACAGCCTGAATGATCACTTTCCGCTGACCATCGATGTCACCGTCAACGGTACGCCGCGGCAACATGGCACCACCGACCAAATGATTCATGATGTCGCAGCATTGATTCATTTTCTGAGCACCGTCACCGAACTGATGCCGGGAGACTGCATCGCCACCGGGACACCAAGTGGTGTCGGTCCGCTTGTTGGCGGCGATTCTGTCACAGTCACTATTTCTGGTATTGGAACACTGACCAATTCTGTTATCTAACATCGCACATCTGGAGCACAATCATGTCGAATGAAAACGAACTCCCACACTGGGACCTCACGCCGTACTACCCAAGCCTCACATCCGAGACATTCAAAGCCGCCTACCAACAAGTCCTCACCCAAATTGGTGAGCTCACCGAACGCTTTGATCGCTATCAGATTGGATCGACGACTGACACCGTAGTGACCGATGAAACGGTGCGTGTGTATGAGGAACTTGCACAGGCATTTGACACGCTTGAGCTTGTGAACAACCTCGTTTCATCGTACGTATACGCACATATTTCAACCGACACCACAAATGAGCTTGCTCAGGGGATTGCAAGCGAATTGCGTGGACAGTCTGTAGCGCTCCAGACACTGGCTGTCCGCTGGGTCGCTTGGCTGGGCTCCATCGATACAGAGACACTCAAAGCGAAGAGCGGGCTTGCCAGTCTCTATGCCTATCCACTTGAACAAGCAAAAGTGGGTGCCCAGCATCAAATGTCGAGCCCGGAAGAGGAACTTGCTGCACAGCTTTCCCTCTCGGGTACGGCCGCCTGGGGGCGTCTGCACAGTGATATGACCAGCCAACTTACGGTTGCGGTTGGCGATCAAAAGCTGCCGATGGCAATGGTACGCGTGCTTTCATCCGATGCCGATGCAAAGGTTCGCCGGGATGCCTACGATGCTGAGCTCGCGACGTGGCCGACGGTTGCGCTTCCACTTGCCGCCGCGATGAATGGCATCAAGCATGAAACAAATGTTCTGGCGACGCGGCGTGGCTGGGCAGATCCTCTCGATGAAGCTGTGTGGGAAAACGGTATTGACAGAGCAACGCTTAGCGCAATGCTTGATGCTGCAAATGCTGCATTCCCAGACTTTCGCAGATATATGAAAGCCAAGGCCAATCTCCTTGGCTACGATGGCGGCTTGCACTGGTTTGATATGTTCGCCCCCGTCGGCGCGGAATCAAGCAAGTGGTCGTGGAGCGTCGCAAAGGACTTTGTCGCAACACATTTTGATTCATTCACGCCGCGGCTTGGCGAGTTCGCCCGGCGGGCATTCACCGAAAACTGGATTGATGCAGAGCCGCGTCCTGGAAAAGAAGGCGGCGCGTTCTGTATGGGGATGGTTCCCGGGGAAAG
This sequence comes from uncultured Armatimonadota bacterium, assembly GCA_903881535.1. Classification (GTDB taxonomy): domain Bacteria; phylum Armatimonadota; class Armatimonadia; order Armatimonadales; family Armatimonadaceae; genus CAIRTT01. Next base: position 6,652 of record CAIRTT010000237.1, on the reverse strand, counting down.
CCGCATCCTGCAAAATTACAACCCAAGCTTTGATGCGGTTAGCACTCTGGCACACGAACTCGGGCACGGTTACCACAATCTCTGTCTCGAACATCGGCCACCAACTATTGCCAGCACACCCATGACCCTTGCTGAAACGGCAAGTATTTTCTGCGAAACCATCATCAAAAATGCCGCTCTGGATGGCGCACCAGCGGATGAACAGCTAAGTATCTTGGAAGCAAGCCTTCAAGGGCAGTGTCAGGTCGTGGTTGATATTTCGAGTCGCTTCTTGTTTGAGCAGTCGGTTCTCGAACAACGCAAGACGCGTGAGCTTTCTGTGGATGAGCTCTGCGGCATCATGGCAAAGGCTCAGGATGAAACATACGGTGATGGCCTTTCAGATCATCGTCACAACTACATGTGGGCTGTCAAAGGGCATTACTACGGAGCAACGTACTACAACTATCCGTACATGTTTGGACTTTTGTTCGGGCTTGGTCTGTATGCCTGTTACCAGAAGACTCCTGACACCTTTGTGGCTGGCTACGATGACCTACTATCGAGCACGGGCATGGGGGATGCGGCGACGCTCGCGGAGCGCTTTGGCGTGGACATCCGGTCGCGTGCATTCTGGGATGCAAGCTTTGATGTCATCCGAGCGGATATCGACCGCTTCGTTGCCCTCGCCGAGGCTGCAAACTAACTGAGCTGTTCCAGCCTCTTGCCGATGTGAATGTCAAGAGGCTGGATCTGAAGGATTCCGATGGTCAGAGTTACACCTTGTCTGATGTTTGATGGAAACGCAGCCGAAGCAATTGCGCTTTATCTCGAAGCGTTTCCAGAGGCAGTGCTTCTGGAGAAGTCAGACTATGGTGCGGATACTAAATCGATGTCCGGCAAAGTCAGGTCTGCGACGCTGGCCATTTATGGCAATAATATTCGGATCATTGATAGTCCCGTGATGCACGGCTTTGCGTTTACACCGGCTGTGTCGCTCTACATTGAGCTCGCCGATGAAGCCGCCTTGTTTCATGCTTACGAGACCCTTGCCAAGCGTGGCACTGTGCTGCTTGCCATCGACAGCTACCCACACAGCCCGAATTACGGCTGGCTAACAGACCGCTTTGGCGTCTCGTGGCAGATTAGCCAGCCAGATGAGATGACTTAATCAGCGATAATCCCGACACCGAATATGATAATCAGTGCTAATGCTCCAAGCGCTAACAAAACAGTCCCTACGATTCCAAGCGTACGGCCCGTTCTAACCTGCTGTTGCATCGACTCTGGAACATCACCAAGTTCCTCAATACGTGCAAGGGCCTTGTTACCCATAATCCACGCGATTGGTGCACAGACCATCGGCAAACCACAGCTGAATCCACCGGCGATTCCTACGATCCCAAGTGCGAAGATGGTGGATGCCGGGACGCCAGCGGGTTCCAAGCCCTGCCGTGCTGCAAAGGATGTACCGGCACCAGGAATTTTAGAAACAGGGTGTACTCTTGGAGCCGTTGGTCGGTGTTGCTGACGTTGTCCGCTGCCAGTCGGCACAGACTCCGATCCCCAGCCTCCAGATTGCGTTTCAACAAACGTATCGATGCCTGATTGCAATGGCTGAGCCATCGGGAATGGGACCGTTCTTGGACTATCTGGATAGGCTGCATCCAATTTCGAAAGCCGCTGCTGCGCAAGCACATAGGCAGGATCTCGTCCAATCGCAGCACGATAGCACGTTTTGGCATCTTCGTAGCGGCCGAGCTGTTCCAGTGCGACGCCGAGGTTGAAATGATTACGGGCAGCACCCGGAGAAATAGCAATCGCTTGACTAAATGCATCAAGTGAGGCCTGCGTTTCTCCAATATTCGACAATGCACCACCAAGAATCCGCCAGAGATTGTCATCCGTTGGCGCAACAACCACTGCCTTACGCAAAACAGCAACCGCATCAGGATACCGACCGGCCTTCATGTGCTCTACCGCTAACAGCCGAAGCGGCTCAGCATCACTGATCTGCATCGGATGTCTCCATAGAAGCCTGCCCCAGAAAACCAATAAATGTCTCTAAAAGATGCCCAACTGGCAAATCGGACATCGACTTGCTCACATGAGAAACCAGGGTCTCACCGTTCGGCCCGATGATAAAGAGAGCTGGATGAGCGAGGTTAAAGCCATCGTAACGAAGCCAGTAATGAATTCCGAATGCCTTTGCTGCACCATGATTTGCATCGTGGAACAAAGGGACATCCAAACCGGACTTCTTCAGGTAAGCCTGAAGCACTCGTGGGCTCTCCGCTGAGAGACATGCAATTCGAAAGCCGTTTTGCTCAAGCGCAGCCTTGTGAGTTGCTAATGCTTTGAGCTGTTCTGTGCAATAAGGGCACCAGGTCCCGCGCAGAAAAAGAATCAGAGTAAAGCCACTGTTTGGATAACCAAATGCAACTTTGGCTCCAGTTTCTGGATTTATGACCGCTATGGCTGGAGCGGTTGAACCATTGATCGGCGGTTGTGTCACAGTGGACGATACCTCTCTTACTGTTCCGATGGTTCCGCAAATTGACGCTTGTTCGCGGCAAGGTGAAGCCTCAGTATTGAGATGTCCGCTGGGTTTACACCAGGGATTCGCGCCGCTTGGCCGACGGTGGATGGCCGTATTTGCAAGAGCTTTTCACGCGCCTCCGATGCGAGCGAGTTGATTGCCCGGTAATCGATTTCAGGCGGAATCCGCATGTCATCCGCGCGTTTGTAGGCATCAATCTGCGAATATTCACGGGCCACGTAGTGCTCATAGCGTGCAAAAATGATGCCCTGTTGAATGCCATCCCGTGCGTCATTGACATCAAGTTGCAGCAAATCTGCCACTGCCTGCTGTGTAACCTCCGGGCGCCTGGCGTACTCAAGTACAGACATTTTGTTGTCCGGGGTCGGGAGGCCCTGAGCACTCAAATATGCATGTTGCTGATTCGTCACAAAGCTTGACTTCATCAATGACATGACGTCATCGATGAGCTGCTTTCTGCGTTCAAATCGCTGATGGCGCTCAGGGGTAACAAGCCCATGGGCGATTCCCTTAGGCGTGAGCCTAATGTCCGCATTGTCATGGCGCAGCGTGAGGCGGTACTCCGCACGACTGGTCAATAATCGGTAAGGGTCATCGATGCCCTTGGTCACCAAGTCATCCACCATCACGCCGAGGTAACCCTCGTGGCGCTCAATCTCAAGGGGTGGCAAGCCTTTGACATTTAGTGCAGCATTGGCTCCCGCCAGCAGGCCCTGTCCAGCCGCTTCCTCGTAGCCGCTGGTCCCATTGATCTGACCGGCAAGGTAGAGACCTTGGATACGCTTTGTTTCAAGCGTCCGGAATAGCTCGGTCGGAGGGACGGCATCGTATTCGACGGCATAGCCGTACTTAATGACTTCGACATTTGCCAGCGCGGGGATGGACTTTAGGAACGCGAGCTGCACTTCTTCAGGAAGGCTTGTGCTCATTCCCTGCACGTAAACCGATTCCGTATTCCATCCTTCGCGTTCAAGGAAGATCTGGTGGGAATCCTTGTCAGCAAAACGCACTACTTTATCTTCAATGCTCGGACAATAACGAGGGCCTACGCCTTCGATCAAACCCCCGTACATCGCTGAGAGGTGCAAATTCTCCCGAATCACCTGATGGGTTCCATCGTTCGTCCACACCTGCCATGCTGGTAGAAGGCCATCGTGCCTACGGTCAGGCGTCGAAAATGAAAACGGAGGACACTCAGGCTCGCTTGGCTGTTCTTCCGTTAGGTCAAGGTTGATGCTGCTAAACCGTATACGCGGCGTCGTACCCGTCTTTAGGCGTAAAAGCGGGAAGCCAAGTTCTGCAAGGGATGTCGACAATGCTCCCGCGGCTGGTTGATCCGCACGACCGCCAGACCAGCTGTTTTGCCCGCGATGACACACGCCACGCAGAAACGTGCCCGTTGTGATGACTACCTTGCTGGCGTTGATGACTGTCCCATCTGCGAGCTCTACACCAGATATCTCAGGCGTTGCATTTGGGCGCGGAGCGGTCAAAATACGCGAGACCATGCCTTCGATGATGCTAATAAGCGGATGCTCTTCAACCCGAGTTTCCATCAGCTTTGGATACACATCGATGTCAACCTGCGCGCGCAGCGCATGCACAGCAGGGCCTTTGCCGGTGTTAAGCATCCGGATATGCGTCAGCGATGCATCCGTGACCTCAGCCATGAGGCCGCCAAGGGCATCGATTTCGCGGACAAGATGCCCCTTCGCAGGGCCACCAATCGAACAGTTGCAGGGGAGCGTAGCGATCGAAGCACGGGATGTTGTAACGAGTGCAACACGTACACCGATACGGGCGGCGGCGTGCGCGGCTTCTACACCCGCATGGCCACCACCAACGACAATCACATCCCAGTCACCCATACCTACATTCTACCGACTCAAATGGTCCGCATTTTCAATGGATGCAAAGGGGAGGTTGTAAAATAACATCTGATGTACATCCCACGGAAGTTTAAACTGCGTGCCGACTGCGACTGGCTACCGGATGTGATTGCAAATCCGTTCGCAACAGTCGTTTCACAGCTTGATAAAACGCCCTGTGTTTGCCATATCCCAATCGTCATTACGGATAGCGAGATTGGTCGCATCGCGATTGGGCATGTCTCGTGCGAAAATCCAAGTTGGAAATCCTGGGTTCCGGATGCGAGTCAATCCTGTCTTATATTCACCGGGCCACATGCCTACGTGTCTCCGATGACCTATCAGGATGCAATCCAAGTCCCAACATGGAACTACATCGCAGTTCACCTGAAAGGGCATCCTGTTCCCGTTCACTTTGATGAAAACCCTGATGAACTCCATATGATAATGGATACACTCATCACCCAGTTTGAACCAGATTATCTGCCAGTTTGGCGCTCGCTGGATATCGTGAACCAAGAAAAGCTCCTACGCGGAATCGTTGGTTTCAAAATGCCTATTTCAGATGTTAAATGCGTTGAGAAGCTGTCCCAGAACCGTACGCAACGGGATGCAGAAGCAATTGCGGATGTGTTGGATGCAGCTGGTCAGTCAGCCCTTGCATCAAGAATGCTGGAGGTTCGCAAGTGAAAATCGTGCTTCAGCTTGGGTTGATACCCGGGGACTCTACGCTGGAAAAGGTGACCTGGGCGCGTGATACAGGTGCCAGTGGCATTGAACTCGGGGCATGGGGAGGCATTGATCAGCTCCGCCGGGATGCGGACATCTGCCAGAATATCTTGCCAGTGACATCGATTTGTGGAAACTGCGATGACACGGGTGCGGGCAGCTTTGACTTTCTTGACCCCGATCCCATGAAGCGTAGGAAAAGTCTGGATGGCAGTGTGGCAATCCTCAAGCTTTGTGGTGAACTTGGAGCTGTGGGGCAGGTGATTCCACCTATCTTTGGACCTGCACGTGTGCCTGATCTCTCACCGTTTGCAAGTGCGATCGAGCTTGAACACGGCTTAATGACCGCGATGCTCAACGAACTCGGGCCCATTGCAGCCGCGCATAACACAATGGTTCTTCTTGAGCCGTTGAACCGCTACGAGCAGCATTACTTGCGTAAACTCTCAGATGGAATCGCGGCCATCGAACGTGCAGGAACGCCACCAGGCGTCGCACTTCTTGCTGACACATTTCATATGCACATCGAGGAAACCAACTCTCCTCAAAGCATCCTTGATGTTGGAACTATCATCAAGCACGTACATGTGGCAGACAACACGCGCTTCGAGCCTGGGTCCGGTGACATAGATTTTGCAGCGATCATCAATGCATTGCTCGATACCGGCTACGATGGCTACTTAGCGTACGAATGCAGCATCAGTGGTGATTCTGCCACTGAGAAACAACACGCATTGGAGCGCAGCATCGCATTCCTTAAGGCTACGATTGATCAGGAAAGCTAGTACGTACCCGGCTCCAGGAAACGAAGCACGGGACTGTTGGTGGATGGATTGACATCGTCCAGTAATGTCCGCCACGCAGCTGGCATCACATTCGTGATGAGGCCAAGCGTCAATACCCACATTACATTTGCCAATGCGTGGGATTGCCGGTACTGCCGCAGCGCTGCCGGTTCCGGTAAGCCTGTAAACGCACGCTGACAGAGCACTTGCTCAAGCTCGAGATCCAGCTGATTCCACGATGTTAGAATCTGACCGCTGAGATCGACAACCATAGTCGTATTTACTTCGCCATCATCCGCACACTGCAGCGAAATCGAAGAAATCAGCTTTGTGCTGTCAAACGATGTGAAGTTCGCAAAGTAACTGCCTCGGGTGCCGCAAAGAGTGTCGTCAACTTTGTCATCCAGATAAAGCTTAAATCCACGGGATTCCCAATATGCAGAAAGGTACGCAAAGATGGTTTTTTTGTCTGCAGTCAGAGAAAACTTGTGGTTAATCAACAACCGGCGACTTGCGATGCTGGGGTGAGCCATACAGGAAGATTATCCCATGCGAAACATACGATAATGAAAGTGCCTCGATTATGTTTCACCCACGGCATCATGAAGAAATCAAGACGATCCCAAAATACGTATTGGGAGAATCAAATGCGTTCAATGTTGACAATGTTGGTCGTTGGTGGCGCCGCCGTTTCATCTATGGCACAAAGTGTGCCACAAGCGGTCGTTGTT
>CAIRTT010000236.1 GCA_903881535.1 uncultured Armatimonadota bacterium | reverse complement strand
TTCACAATAGCCGCTGGCGTGAGTTTCAAGTGCCACTTGCGGGTGATCCACAGGCCGGGCAGTTCATCCCGGTGCTGATTAAGAACCTGGATGCCGCAGATGGCCCTTTAACAAAAGCCCAACGGGATGCGGCGAAGCCTCGGGCACACGCCTTCGAGCTCAAGCCTCTCTAAGCGAAGCGTTTCTACAACGACTGAAAAGCCGCCCGGCAGTTACCTGGTGGCTTTTTTGGTTGTCCGAGGGCCTGGCGCGCTCTGAAGGCCCATCTTTGCAAATGGCGGCGCCACAAAACCGGGGACTTCTGTGAACGCACGGCTACCTGTGCGCAATGCAAAATTTCCTGCCGCGAAGTCAACGCACCCCGGATCCGCAACTGTCTGCCAGTTGTTACTGACATCCACCTTGGATGTTGCACCCCCAAGCAAGCTAACGGCCTGCTTGGGACCGCCCACAATCACATTTCCACTGAAGACATTCCCGCGCGAACGCATCCCCTGCCACTCCTTGCCGGGGACAATTTCATCAAGATACGGCAACAGCTCCGGGTAGCGCGTGCTGTAGGGCGGCTTGGTGATATCGACGCTTTCGCGTAATCGTTTACGGAGGAGGCCCTTGGGCCCAAACATCTGTGGCGCTTCCGCCACCGCCCAGGTGTAGTAGTGCGCCGAGATTTCAAACGATGCGGCAATCGGATCGATGATGAGATTTCCCATCATTTTCAAATCCCAACCGGAGTTCGAAAACAGCACGCCGTGGGTTGTCGCCATTTTGTAAAAAACATTCCCGTAAACGGTCACGCCAGTGCTGGAGTCATCACAGTAAATGCCCATCGTCATCCGGGATGGGTTGCCAATATGGTGAAAGTAGTTCCAGCGCACGACATTCCCACGGTCGCTGGGGTCACGCCCGATGTACCAAGGGGATGTGTCATTTGAGTCGAGGGTGACATCGTGGATATTGTTGTACTCAAAAACATGCTCATTCCCGTGCACATATATGCCCTGGCAGTTTGAGTTATAGATTTCGCAGTGCCGAACGGTGTTCCTGCAGCCATCCACATTGATGCCAGCCCACAGAAACTTATTCCGGCGGTTGTAGTCGTGGATTCGGCAGCCATCCACAACGTTATTCCCCGGTGTCAGCCACTTCTTCGACCCGCCCGACAGCACGATGCCGCCGCTGCCCGTGTTGTAAATGTCGCAGCCGACGATAGCGTGGCCAGTCCCCGCCTTACGGTCCCAAACGGTGTCGTTGTAGATATGCCCCTGGAGGTTTCCAAGCATCCTGGATGCCGGAACGCCCGTGTAGTCATCCACGGTGGTGTGCGGAAATGTCTGACGCGCACCCTGGCCCATGAAGATTCCTGTATTGCCCACATTCCGAATGGTGCAGTGCTCGATGCGGTTATTCCGGCCGCCTTCCATGTAGACGCCGATGCCACGGGATGCCTCAAACGTAACATCTTTGATGGTCACTCCAGCTGCGTTTTCGATACAGACAAGAGGCGCATCAAGGGTGGTTACTTCAATCATCGATGACTTCGAAAGCGGTTTCTCAGGCCAGAGGTAGAGATTTCCAGCGGTGCGGTCGATGTACCACTCACCGGGTTCATCCAGCTCCTGGAGGATGTTATGAGCGACATACTGCTGATACGGCTGGCCAGAGCCAAGGCCATAGAGATGCGGCTGGCGCAGCGTGATCGTTTTCTTGGATGAGTCGATTTCTTTGATGTTTAAGAAGTCATCCGCAAAGCCGTAATTGAAGGTGCCTTGCAGCCAGACATCGGTTTCGCCCACCCAGGTGGCGTGACGTCCGTCGGCATAGGTGAACGTCCGTCCGCGCTCAGAGTAGTCTCCCGTGCGCGGGATGGAGCCGGGGTCGATGACCTTTCCGATCAACAGATTTCCGCGATTCGGGTAGCGGGCGAGTGTGAGCGGCTTTGTGTCGATGAACAGCTCAAGCGGTGCGGTCGGAACGCTGATGGAGTGTCCGTACTGCCGATGCGTACCGTAATCCCTGATACCAAGTGATTTGAGGTCTGCGACGACAAGGTGTGGCAGAGCACTCGGCTGGATACGTTTATCCGCACTTGTCACGGGAATCGGTTTGAAAGAAGTAACCGGGATGCGCGCAGCACCGGTGATATGGACATCAGCGTTTGGCTCAGCCCGCAGCGTGAGGTGGTTGTATCGCTTGCCGATTTCAAGTGTTTTGAAGCGCTGATACCGACCAGATGCCAGCCAGATCGTGGACTTTGAAGTGTTTACAGTCCGCGAGAGTGCGCTGTCAAGCGACCGGATGGGCTGGGTCCGCGTGCCAGGATTCCGATCATCTCCAGTGCGCGAAACATGGATATCTTTTGCTTGGAGTGGCGTGGCAAGCACGGTAATAAAGGCGGCGGTCAGCAGGAGCGTGCGAAACATAGGGCATCCTAGCAGATGGAAGTGCCTTGCGGGAGTGCTCTGTGATGCACTGCTTTTGGTAGACTCATTACACGGCGTTGTTTTGTCCTGCGATGATGCAGACGACCACGCCCTGAGGTAATCCTGAAATGGCATTTGAGCGTATTCCCCACTTTATCGGTACACCAACGCGCAGAGACTTTTTGCAGGCGGCTGGTGCGGGCTTTGGCTCGCTGGCGCTCGCCGGAATCTTTGCGGATGAAGCGACTGCCAATCAGGTCATCACGCCCAAAAAGGGCGCAAAAGCAAAGCGCGTCATCTGGCTCTTCATGAATGGTGGCCAGTCGCAGGTCGACACTTGGGACTACAAGCCGCAGCTAGCAAAACTGGATGGCCAGGAACTGAAAGGCTTTGACAACACCACGGGATTCTTCGCAGACAGCGTCGGTCCCATCATGAAGAGCCCGTTTCAGTTTGCCCAGCACGGTAAGTCCGGGACGTGGGCGAGCGAGATCTTTCCGGAAAGTTCAAAGCATGTGGATGACATGGCGTTTATCCATTCCTGCTACACCGAGACGAACAACCACTCTCCTGCCCTCTTCCAAATTAACACCGGCTCGAGCCGTATGGGTTACCCAAGCGTCGGCGCCTGGGTGACCTACGGCCTTGGCACGATGAATAAGAGCCTGCCGAGCTTTGTCGTGATGGTGGACACGCTTGGCCGCGGCCTCCCTAAGGGCTATGCGCAAAACTGGGGATCGGGTTTTCTACCCGGAGTATTTCAAGGGACGGGGCTGAGACATCAGGGGCAGCCAATCGATGACCTTGCGCGAAGCCAAACAGATACCGCGCAGCGCGCGCAGCTGGATTTGCTTGGCAAGTGGAACAAAGCGCATTTGCAGACGGCGGGTCAGGACCCAAGGCTTGCTGCGCGGATTGAGTCGTTTGAGCTTGCCTACCGGATGCAAATGGCGGCTCCAGAGGCCCTTGAGATTGCAGCTGAGCCCCAGAGTGTTCGCGATATGTACGGTGTGGACCGCAAAGAGTGTGGGCATTTTGCGCGCCAGTGCCTAATGGCGCGTCGCCTTGCCGAGAAGGGTGTGCGGTTCATTCAGCTATATTCAGGTGGTGAGGAAAACGAGAAGAGCTGGGATGGCCATACCGATATCGCGGGAAACCACAGGGGCTTCGCATCTGAAACCGACCGGCCGATAGCGGCATTGCTGACGGACTTGAAGCAGCGCGGGATGCTAGAGGACACATTGGTGGTCTGCTGCGGCGAGTTTGGCCGGTTGCCGCTCGTTCAGCGCGGCGGCACGGGACGTGATCACAACCCGCATGCGTTTACCTGCTGGATGGCGGGTGGCGGGGTCAAAGCTGGTGTCCACTACGGTGAAACGGATGAGCTTGGGCACAAGGC
>CAIRTT010000235.1 GCA_903881535.1 uncultured Armatimonadota bacterium | reverse complement strand
CGGCGGCAAACACAGCCTTTACAACGTTTTTCAGGTCCTCATCGATGATGGTGATGAAGTCATTATTCCGGCGCCATACTGGGTTTCTTACCCGGAGCAGGTAAAGCTCGCGGGCGGTGTTCCCGTGGTTGTGCAAGCATCCGATGACGATAACTTCGTTCCATCGCTCGCATCCATTGAGGCCGCCATCACCGACCGGACCAAAGTGATTGTCATCAATTCACCAAGCAACCCGACGGGCGCGATGTGGCCGATTAGTCGCATTCGTGAAGTCGCAGAGCTCGCGGTATCCAAGGGGATCTACATCATCTCCGACGAAATCTATGAAAAGCTTGTCTATGATGGCGAATTCATCTCCGTTGCGGCGCTTTCGCCTGAAATCGCGAAATGGACGCTGACGTGTAATGGGATGTCAAAGGCCTACTCGATGACCGGGTGGCGCCTCGGCTACGTTGCGGGTGACAAGACGTTGGTCGCTGCCATGGGACGTATCCAGGATCAGGTGACATCCAACCCGACATCGATCGCGCAATATGCCGGAGTCGCCGCCCTCGATGGCCCTCAGGAATTTCTTGCTGAGTGGCGCGCCGCGTTTATGTCGCGCCGGGATGTCATTGTCGCTGGCCTTAATGCAATCCCAGGCTTCAAGTGCCGCATGCCTCAAGGCGCGTTCTACGTCTTCCCGAACATCAGTGGACTGTATGGTAAGAAAACGCCTGTGGGTAAGGTGCTGGCATCCGGGGATGATGTCGCTGATTACCTCCTCGAATCCAAGGGTGTTGCGGTTGTGCCCGGCAGCGGCTTCGGGACACCAGACTTTGTGCGGTTCTCGTATGCGACCGGTATGGATGCGATAAACGAGGGACTTCGCCGTATTCAGGAGGCTGTGGACGCACTCATTGATTGACACGGCTCCATTGATTGATGCCTTTGCTGCGGCGTGGGGGATTGCGCCCGGGGATGCGCTTCTACGGCAGGCATTCACGCACCGCAGTGCAGCATCCGATATTCTTCCAAGCTACGAGCGCCTCGAATATCTCGGCGATGCCGTTGTCCGACTGTGGACGGCGGGCAAGCTGTTTGATGCCACACCCAAGGATGGCGCAGCAAAAGAACTGAATCGACGCGAGCAGGTGATGGTAAATCGGACATCGCTTGCCGCTGCCGCTCGGAGAATTGGCCTGACCACGATGGTCATCGCTGGGAAGTCTGAGATTGAAGATGGCCGGACATCCGATGATCGTATTGCAGAAGAGCTGTTCGAATCGGTTGCCGCGGTTGTGTATTTGAAATGTGGCTGGGATGTTCTGGACACATATCTAGCAAACGTGCTTGGGGAGCAGCTGGCGGATGTTGTTGCAGGGGATGGACTTCCGGATGCAAAATCTGACCTGCAAATGCGAACGCAGGCGAAATATCGGTGTTTGCCGGAGTATCGTGTGATTTCTGGTTCCGGGGATGGACGCTCAGCACATTTTGATGTTGAGCTGTTGATACAGGGATGTATTGTTTCCCGAGGGGCGGGGCACGGACGGCGGGCGGCAGAAATGGCCGCGGCTGTTCAGGCACTCGCGGAAGAAGATGGCTGGCCTGAACCAGCCGTGGAGGAGTCGGATGCAGCTATACGGTAAGGAACTGGCCAAACGGCAAATCGCGGCGTACGTGGGTGATTTCACTCAGGTTGCCGGAGTAGAACGCTTTACCTACGATGAAGGCGTTGAAGGTGGCATTAAGGCTGCACGGGTCCGCTCTGGGGGCGGATTGGATTTCACGGTGCTGTTCTCACGCGGAATGGACATTTCGGCAGCGAGCTACAACGGGATGCCCTTTGCCTGGGTTTCTGCTACTGGCTGGGGACATCCACATGCGTTTGTTCCCGAAGGACGTGGATGGCTGCAGACGTTTCACGGTGGCTTGCTTACAGGGTGTGGCCTTGCAAATGCAGGAGCCTCAAATGTCGATGGAGACGAATCCCTAGGCATCCATGGAAAACTCTCGCATATTCCTGCTGCTGAATCGGGAGCCTGGACGGATTGGGAAGATGAAGATGAGGCGACGGTCTATGTCGAAGGCACAATGCGTGAAGCGACAGTTTTCGGCGAAAACCTACGTCTTCGCCGCGTGATCAGTACACCAATCGGAAAATCAAGCCTGACGATAACGGACACAGTCCACAATGCCGGGTTCCAAACAAGTCCACTGATGCTGCTTTACCACCTCAACTTTGGCTGGCCGCTGCTCAGTGAGGATACGATTCTCCGCTTGCCTGATGGCACGGTCACGACTCCTCGCGATGATGAAGCCGCAAAGGGTATCTCTGTTGCCAAGATGTTCACTGCTCCGATCAGCGGTTACGCAGAGCAGTGTTTCTATCACGATATGCCACAAGGGGATGTCACTGCGGAGCTATACAACCAGCGCTTGCGGTTTGGCGTCAAGGTGAGCTGGAATACGCAGGAGCTGCCGCACTTCACCCAGTGGAAAATGACGGGGCAAGGGGAGTATGTCTGTGGCATCGAGCCTGCAACGTGTAAGGTCCTCGGTCGTGCTGCAGAGCGTGAAGCCGGCCGTCTGATGACAATCGAGCCGGGGGAATACCGTCGGCATCGCGTTACGATTACGGCGTTTACCGATTAGCTATCACATGGTGCAACGGCTAAAGCAACATGGTTTTACGGCTTCTATCGCTGGGGCCCTCATGCTCCTGTCCAGCCTGCCGTACCTGAT
>CAIRTT010000234.1 GCA_903881535.1 uncultured Armatimonadota bacterium | reverse complement strand
CATATTTCGCATCGCGTGACACGAGTCATGGTACGCAACGGTGACACCCGTTAGGTCAACAAAGCTTTGCGACACAGCAAGATCGTCAACTAGAAACTGAGTTAGTTCGCGAACCTTTGGGACGACCCTCTCATAAACCGCAATCTGTTCTGGTTCATCAGCGAGCAGGTCTTTATAGTGATGAAGCATTGCTCCACAGCTGCCGCTTGGGGTAACGATGAAGTCATTCGTATCCCTGATGAGCTTGTCATAGGTTGCTAACCAATAGCGTGCTACTTGCTTTGCGGCATCGTGATGACCGGCGTTGTAGGCAGGTTGACCACAGCAGGACTGCTGGTCACTGAATTGGACATCGCAACCATGTAGGCGGAGCAAGTTCACCGTAGATTCGGCAGCATGAACGCCAAGGCGGTCAGCAACACATGTGATAAATAGATGGACTCGGGGATTGTAGATGGACACATGTTATTATACGCAAGATTGACCGGTTTCCATCTTGTGTGGATGGGCATCGCTTGACATCGGTGTGTGACATCGATATACTCGCGCGGTTGACTACGGCATGTTCCGTGTTGTAGTGGATTATGTTCTGGTGTGTTTCACGCTAGAAGGCCGTTGCTGGCGGCGTTAACGACAGCATTTAGCGAGGTTATCCTTGCTTGGCCTATCTTCGTGTGCGCCCGGTTAGCGTGTTTTTGGAATTACGCTTCAGAATACGGAAAACGTGTTCGTCATGGCGTAGAGGAGCGAGATAGGTTTATGCCAACAATTAGCCAATTGGTGCGCAAGGGCCGTAAGAAGGTCGAGAAGAAGAGCAAGTCGCCGGCGATGAAGGGTAATCCCCAAAAGCGCGGCGTGTGTGTTGTCGTTCGTACGATGACCCCTAAGAAGCCAAACTCAGCACTTCGTAAAGTTGCCCGTGTTCGCCTTTCAAACGGTATTGAAGTAACTGCTTACATCCCTGGAATAGGTCACAACCTCCAGGAGCACAGCGTTGTGATGATTCGTGGCGGTCGTGTAAAAGATCTCCCAGGTGTCCGTTACCACATCATTCGTGGAACATTAGACTCCCAGGGAACCAAAGACCGTAAGTCATCACGTTCCAAGTATGGAACCAAGAAACCAAAGCCTGGCGCACCGGCAAAGAAGAAGTAGGAGTTTTGACATATGCCACGTAAGGGTCCAGCCCCACGCCGCGAAGTACATCCTGATCCAATCTACGGGGATGTCGTTGTAACGCGTTTTATTAATAGATTGATGCTCGATGGTAAGAAGTCCGTGTCTGAGAAGATTTTCTACAGCGCACTGGAACGCATCGAGCAACGCTCCGGGCGTCCTGGTATCGAAGTGTTCCAGGAAGCACTGCGGAACGTAATGCCAGTTGTTGAAGTAAAGCCCCGACGTGTCGGTGGTGCTACATATCAAGTCCCTGTTGAGGTACGTCCTGACCGCCGCATGTCGGTGGGTATTCGTTGGATGATTACTTTCGCCCGTCGCCGTAATGGTCGTACGATGGTTGAGAAGCTCACCCAAGAACTCATGGATGCAGCGAACAAGCAGGGTGGAGCAGTACGTCGTCGTGAAGAAGGCTTCAAGATGGCAGAGGCGAACAAAGCGTTCTCCCACTACCGCTTCTAGTCACTGGCCCCGCACCGGAAATCCGGCTGCGGGGTTTAGTGCGTCAAGTTTTAGGTCGGATTTACATAACCTGGATGGGGTAAGGAAGAAAAAGACATGGCACGTGCATTTAGCCTCGAAAATACGCGAAACATCGGCATTGCAGCGCACATTGATGCAGGTAAGACTACTTGTACCGAACGTATTCTGTTGTATACCGGTGTCAACTACAAGATTGGTGAAGTCCATGAAGGCGCTGCCACGATGGACTGGATGGAGCAGGAGCGAGAGCGTGGAATCACGATTACATCCGCAGCAACGACATGTTTCTGGGGTCTGGATGTAAGCCTTGATCCTATCAAGTCCGCGCAGGGTGCACGTGAATCTACTCACCGTATTAACATTATTGATACCCCTGGCCACGTCGACTTTACTGTCGAAGTTGAGCGTTCGATGCGTGTTCTTGATGGTGCAGTCGCTGTCTTCTGTGCAGTCGCTGGTGTTCAGCCACAGTCGGAAACAGTTTGGCGTCAGGCAACGAAGTACAAAGTGCCTCGTCTTATCTTCGTGAACAAGATGGACCGTACAGGTGCTGACTTCTATAACGTAGTCAAGATGGTGAAAGATCGTCTGGGTGCACCAGCCGTTCCAATTCAAATACCAATCGGTGCTGAAGGCGACTTTAAGGGCGTAATCGACCTCGTCGAAATGAACGCCATCGTTTACACGAACGATGACTTCGGTAAGGCTCCAGAGATTGTTCCGATTCCTGATTCGCTCAAGGAATTGGCTGATGAGTTCCGTATCGGAGTTGTAGAAGCTGCGGCTGAGCACTCCGATGTTCTTATGGAAAAGTACCTGAACGGTGTGGAACTCACGCGTGACGAAATCGTTGCGTCGCTTCGCCAGGCGACGATCGACATGAAGATCTACCCGATGCTCTGTGGTACAGCCTTCAAGAACAAGGGTATTCAACCGCTGCTTGACTGTGTCATTCACTATCTCCCAAGTCCACTCGATGTCGAAGGTATCGAAGGCATCAACCCAGATACGGAAGAAACCAACCTTCGCCTGCCATCGGATGACGAACCATTCGCTGCACTGGCATTCAAGTTGATGAACGACCAGCACGTCGGCAACCTTACCTTCTTCCGCGTTTACTCGGGAACTATCACCAAGGGTTCTTATGTTTACAATGCGACTAAGGGCAAGAAGGAGCGCATCTCCCGTATCGTTCAAATGCACGCAAACAAGCGTGAAGAAATCGAACAGGTCTACGCAGGTGACATCGCCGCCGCAGTTGGACTATCGGAAACAACGACTGGTGACACGATCTGTGAAGAGAAGTTTCCAATCATCCTCGAGTCGATGTCCTTCCCTGACCCGGTTATTGAAATGTCTATTGAGCCTAAGACAAAGGCTGACCAGGACAAGATGGGTATTGCGTTGTCGCGTCTCGCAGCGGAAGACCCTACGTTCCGAATGTACACCGATGTCGAAACGGGCCAGACAATCATCCGTGGAATGGGTGAGCTTCACCTCGAGATCATTGTCGACCGCATGCGTCGCGAGTTCAAGGTCGAAGCAAATCAGGGGAAACCACAGGTTGCCTACCGTGAAACAGTAACATCACAAGCTAAGGCACGCGGTCTGTTCAAAAAGCAAACAGGTGGACGTGGTAAGTTTGGCGACTGTACATTGATTGTCGAGCCCAACGAAACTGGAGCTGGCTTCGCATTCATTAACGACACCGTTGGTGGATCGATTCCTCGTGAATTCATCCCGGCGATCGAAAAGGGCGTCCGCGACACAATCCTTCACGGGACAGTGGCTGGCTATCCTGTCGTTGATGTCAGAGTCCGTGTCATGGATGGTTCGTACCATGATGTTGACTCAGACGAAATCTCATTCGTTGAAGCTGGACGCATGGCATACCGTGAAGCGATGGGCAAGGCGAACCCCGTTATCCTTGAGCCAATCATGTCGATCGAGGTTGTTACTCCAGATCACTTCCTTGGAGATGTCATTGGTGATCTAAACCGTCGCCGTGGAATGATTCAAGGTCAGGAAAATGGACCTGGCGGAACGATTGTCGTCAAGGCTAAGGTTCCACTAGCGGAAATGTTTAGCTATGTATCCACATTGCGCTCTATGACCCAAGGTCGTGCAAGCTCGACGATGGAGCCAAGCCACTATGAAGCAGTCCCACGTAACGTTGCGGACGATATCAAAGCAAAGCAAGGCAAATAACAAAAACTAACGTGGGCTGTGGCTTGACAATCGTCTGGCCACGGCCTATATTAGGCGGGCGTTTCCTGTAAACGCATGGGCTCGTTTGCGCGTGTCCATTGCACTTTTTAGCGTGTGTGGAGATGTTATCTCCCAATAGATGAGGTGAATTGGTATGGGTAAGGCTAAGTTCGAGCGTTCAAAGCCGCACGTAAACATCGGAACCATTGGTCACGTTGACCACGGTAAGACTTCATTGACGGCAGCAATTACGACTGTTCTCGCAAAGTCCGGTGGTGCACTGGCTCGTAAGTATGAAGACATCGATGCTGCTCCTGAAGAAAAAGAGCGCGGTATTACCATTAATACTGCCCACGTCGAGTACGAGACGGCTGCCCGCCACTACGCACACGTTGACTGTCCAGGCCACGCTGACTACATCAAGAACATGATTACTGGTGCAGCCCAGATGGACGGTGCAATCCTCGTTTGTTCCGCGGCTGATGGCCCAATGCCTCAGACCCGTGAGCACATTCTTCTGGCACGCCAGGTCGGCGTTCCTTCCATCGTTGTATTCTTGAACAAGGCTGACATGGTTGATGACCCTGAGCTTCTTGAGCTTGTTGAGCTCGAAGTTCGTGAGCTGTTGTCAAAGTATGACTTCCCAGGCGATGACACTCCAATCATTGTTGGGTCTGCCACCGAAGCGCTTGCTGGTGGACAGGGCGAATATGGTGAACCTGCCATCCACAAGCTCATGGCAACGGTTGACTCTTACATTCCAACACCTGAGCGTCCAAAGGATCTCCCGTTCCTGATGCCAGTCGAAGACGTCTTTACGATCACAGGTCGTGGAACCGTTGCGACAGGCCGTGTTGAACGTGGACAGCTCAAGGCTGGCGAGCAGATTGAGATTATTGGTCTCAAGGACACTGCGACGACGACCGCTACGTCCATGGAAATGTTCCGAAAGACACTCGACTACGTCGAGGCTGGCGATAATGCTGGTATCCTCCTCCGCGGTGTGGATCGCAAGTCCATCGAGCGTGGGCAGGTTCTTGCTAAGCCAGGTTCCATCAAGCCACACACCAAGTTCGAGGCTGAGGTCTATATCCTTTCCAAGGAAGAAGGCGGACGCCATACACCGTTCTTCAACGGTTACCGTCCTCAGTTCTATTTCCGTACTACGGACGTAACTGGATCGATGAACCTTCCTGAGGGTGTG
>CAIRTT010000233.1 GCA_903881535.1 uncultured Armatimonadota bacterium | reverse complement strand
TGTCTTGAGCAGCTCAAAGTGGATGTCGCAGCGTGGGCAGGTCAGGTTCTTGGGACGGCTCCATTTGAGGAAGAAGGTTAGAACGTTTGAACGAGGCCTCCTAAACAAGGGCCTCGTTTCACGCTGCAAGCAATACTGTTCGGTACCTTGGGTCACGCAAACGAAAGGATTTACGCATGTCTACAGAGGTTTTGCCAGTCATCCACATCGCCGATGTTGAGAGTGCAATTGCCTACTACATAACCATCCTCGGCTTTACGGAAGACTTTCGCTGGAAGGACTACGCGGGAGTCACATTCGATGGCGGTGCACGCCTCCATCTAAATGGGTTTGGTTCCGAACCTGACCGAATCGGCAAAGGCCAGGCGTACTTTACGGTGCCAAATGTGGATGAAGTCTATGCCGGGATGCTGTCCCGTGGCGCAGTCATTGAACATCCACTCGTGGATAACCCGTACGGGATGCGTGATTTTTCCATCGTCGACCCGGATGGCAACCGCTACACATTTGGGACAGACATCGCTGAGCCAGATGTTTCGGTTGACTAGGCCTCAGGCTCAGTAAGGTCGAGGCGAATCTGGCCACGCTTGGCATCCCAGCTGACCGCCAGACGACCCTCCACGCACGCACGAAGCCAGGTACCAATGAGCTCTTCACGCCATCCCTGAAACAATGGGTTAAGCGGGTCTGGCTTTGTCCGCATCCCGGCAAGCTGCCGAAGGTCATCCGTTGGTGCAAGTAGTGATGGCGGTAAGTCGGTATCCATCGACCGTACTTTGACCACGGCTGCAAACAGCTCTAGTAGTGCAGAGCCTTGCTCATCCAATGCCGGTGTAGAATCCAGCTTTGGACACTCGGTACGCGGAACCGCAAGCCCACGCTGTACACACTGATACAGCTCATTTGCAACGCGGTCACCGGAGTTCGGCGGCATCGCGCGCAGGTCGCCAATCGCAGCTGCCGACCGCGGCTTGCGCTTTGCGATTTCAATCAGAGGTTCATCTTTGAGGATGTTCCGTCGAGGCTTATCGCGACGCCTGGCCTCCTGGTCACGCCAAATGGTGAGCTCACGTAGTACCGCGAGGCCCGTGCCATCTAGGTGATGCTTCCCGCCAACGCGCTGCCACAAATCTTCCGGCGCCGTCTGATCGGCTGAATGCCCAAGAATACGATTCGTTTGGTCAATCGCCCACTGCGTGCGGCCACGCTTGGCAAGGCGCTCCGAAAGCCAAGTCTCAAGCGAATGCAGGTAATGGACATCCCCAGCAGCATAGTTCAACATACTGTCCGTCAATGGACGACGGGACCAGTCGCTAAAGCCTTCCTCCTTGTCAAGCTTGACATGAAGGACCTGCTGAACAATCGCACCGTAACCAGCCTGAAGACCAATACCCAAGAAAGCGCCCGCGACCTGTGTGTCAAACCAAGGGCCATTCAATGGACGCCCAAAGGCCAGCGCCATGATCTCGACATCCTGGTTGCCCGCGTGCACCAACTTGGTCAGCGTAGGGTCATCCAAAAACTGCCAGAGGGCCGTTAAATCCTTGATCGCAGGAACATCGATGAGGCCAATATGACCGTTTGGACTGGCAACCTGCACCATTTCCAACACCGGGGCATACGTCCGCTCACGAATAAACTCCGTATCAATAGCGATTCTTCGGTCCGTTACCATATCTTGCGTCCAAAGCTCGATAAATCGTTCAAGGGATGCCGGATCTGAAATCAGAGTGTACGCAAGTTGAGGAGCGTTGGTGGTGGATGGAGACGATTGACGCATTACGCTGCGCCTGCAAAGGAAACAAACAACATGTTACTAGTGATGTCTTCTCATAGGTGAGGGATTTCACCCATCATAGCAGGTAGCAGCCACCCTCCCCAATTGGCCCGGTCTACGGAGTCGGATGGCAACAGCCTGCTAGCCTTTCCGAATACGCTTCTTTTTAAGAACTGGATTCAACTCGACGCTCGTCTTCGGGCCCATAATCTGAACTGGAAGCGATGACTGATACGGGAAGATACTGTCCGCTCCACCCGTGTGCCCAACGAAAACGAACTGAAACGGGGGGACATCGGTATCTGGACGCTTTGTCAGAAATCCCGCGCCGCCATTTGCACGCAGCTTAAATGTTGCCGTAGCCTGCCCGGGTGGGACGAACTGTACAAATGGAATCGGCTCAATACCCGGCGGGAGACCCTGAAACTGGACCAAAACACCGCCTCCGTAGTTTGAACTACGTATCACTTTGACACGTACTTCTACTTCGCCGTTTGGCTTGATGATGACTGAATTGCTGTCCTCAAGTAGCAGGGAAAATGGCGTCTGCTCTGCCGTAACCCCGATATATGCCGCATCGCGTTCGACTGTCCGCGTGTTGTTGTTTAGCGCGCGATAAATTTCCTGTGGACGTACACGCCGGCGTAGCTCAATCCATTCATCCGGGTTCGTGTCATCTGGAACCTCTGTCGTCGCATCCAGAATGATCTCAGCACCACCCGTTGGCGCATCCCCGGCAACCTCCAGGATAAGCATCGCCCTGTCGTGATCCGGTGGAATCACCGCCGGGATGACTCGCAGCCAGCTCGGAGGGTTGCGGACCGTAACCGTAATTGGCTCTGAAATGCCATCCCGTCGTGTTGCCCGCACCTCGAGCGCACCGATTCTACCTGGCGAAAGGTTGATGCCATCCGGTGTTGAGATGACCGTGAAGTCGCGGACCTTTCCGACAACGGACTCCCAGGCGTAGGGACCAATCTGCCCATTCACGGATGAAATTTCAACGGTGTATTCACCCTCGGAGCGGAAGCCATCCCCGATGACGATGTCGCCATCATCCGCTTGAACCCGAGTATGGACGACCTCACCCTTGCTATTTTTGATCACGACCTTGGCACGTAACGCACTCTGCATGCGGCTTGCGTAGAGCTCAAACCCAGCATATTGCAACGCACGGATTTTATAGATGTCCACCTGGCCGCTACGCTTGAGCTCACCGGAGAACATCGCGGGTAGAGTTACGGCGGATGCCAGCTCGGTGCTTGATACTGCGCCACCGCCATCCATGATGTCCCTGATCAACACCGGCGCATCGCCAAGGGGTGTTGCCACACGCGCGATTCCAGTGACATCCGCCGGGAGGCTAATCTTTATGCTTGGGCCATCGGAGACCTGTGCCTCAAGCACCTGTCCAGGGCGGCCAACAGCAGG
>CAIRTT010000232.1 GCA_903881535.1 uncultured Armatimonadota bacterium | reverse complement strand
CTCTCATTGCGGGCGGCTTCGCTCTTGTGCACCAACAGGTAAATCAACGTTTCCTTGGCAGCTGGCTGGTCGGCATCCAGTGTTCCGTAAACACTGTTTTCCATGCCGTGCTTTTCAAACAGCTTTACGGTGCCACCACGGAAGCGCTGAACCAGGCGCTCGAGATTACCTGGGCTGGATGTGTATGTTCGGAGCTCATAGAGGCGTGCATCGCCTTTTTGACCCGTCTTCACCGCAGGTGAGAAGTCGGTTGCATTGAAGAGATAGGTATCAGCCTTCGCTACAATCGGGCCATCCTTTTCTTCCGATTCCTTGACGGCAAGCGTCCATTCAGGATCTTTGCCAAATGCCTTCCAAGCCTTCTCACGGGCTTCGCGATTCTTGTGGCGGACCATGTAAACGACATCGTTTTCCTTGCCATTCACATCCCAAAAGCCCATGACTTCCATCCCGCAGCGCTTGAAAATGCCAATCGTGCGCTTTTGGAAGCGTGTGTGCAGCGCTGCAGCGCGGCCTGGATGGCAGTGATAAACGCGCAGCTCGTACAGGTAGGTGTCTTTTTTGGATGCTTCCACAGCTGGTGCAATCGTCATGGCAGCGGCCCCCGCAAGCAGTGTGCGTCGTGTTATTGGCATTTCCGAAATCTCCCGCCGCAAAGGTGCGACATTGCAGGTTCATCGGATAAACAAGCGATTCCTGCATGTGGCAGACATCGCAACCGCTGTGTGAACATCTCCATCAATATGCTGCACCGACGCCTGATGGACATTTTTCACCTGCTAGCCACCCTTGCGGTGTTTTCGGAGCAGCTTCCGTGGCCGATTGCATCCGAGGGGATAGCGTACAAAGTCGCAAAGCTTGGCGCGATGGTCTTCTTAATGCTCACATTGGTCACGCATCAACGCTTTGCAGCCCAGCCGCGTAACCTGAGAGTACTGGTGCTTTGCGCGTGGGCGGGTTCGATCGCCGGGGATGCCTTTCTCGCGTGGAGTGGCTTCTTTGTCCAAGGGCTGGCCAGTTTTCTAACAGCGCATGTCTTGTATTGCATCCTCTTTGTCAAGTCCGGCCCACGTGCTTTGAATGTGGCCGCAGCGGTTCCACTTGGGCTCTTCGGCGCCGGCATGGCCACCTGGCTCATCAAATCGGGTGGGGTCGCCGGAGGACTTGTGGCTCCTGTGATGCTCTATCTCACGGTGATTCTAACGATGGCGATGATTGCTGCTGCCCGCTACAAGGCGGAGCCAACGCTTGAAAATCGCACGGTCTTGTTTGGTGCGCTCTTCTTTGTCGTAAGCGACTCGCTTCTGGCAGTGAATAAGTTCATCCAGCCGCTGCCATACTCGGGCGTTCTGGTTCTCGGGACGTACTACAGCGCTCAGGAATGTATTTTGCTTGGCTGGGTCCGTGGGAAGAACGGGAAAATTTCAATCGAAGAAACGGAAGTTGTTTAGATAAAACCAGTGCAAGGAAAGTGGTTATGGGTTCATCCAGCCGCTGCCATACTCCGGGATTCTGGTTCTTGGGACGTACTACAGTGCTCAGGAATGTCTTTTGCTTGGCTGGGTCCGTGGGCGGAACGGCAAGGTTCCAAACGGTGAAACGGAAGTTGTCTAGATAAAACCAGTGTAAGGAAAGTGGTTATGGGTTCATCCAGCCGCTGCCATACTCCGGGATTCTGGTTCTTGGGACGTACTACAGTGCCCAGGAATGTCTTTTGCTTGGCTGGGTCCGTGGGAAGAACGGGAAAGTTTCAAACGAAGATACGGAAGTTGTTTAGATAAAACCAGTGCAAGGAAAGTGGTTATGGGTTCATCCAGCCGTTGCCATACTCGGGCGTTCTGGTTCTTGGAACGTACTACAGTGCTCAGGAATGTCTTTTGCTTGGCTGGGTCCGTGGGCGGAACGGCAAGGTTCCAAACGGTGAAACGGACGTTATTTAAACAGAAACGGCATTAAGGGATGTGGTTGGCCCCGAAACAAAACAGGCAGGACTTCAACTGTGCCAAAGCCAATCATCCCCGCGATCACTGTCCCCAAACCAGTCAGCAAAATCATTGCTGAAATGCGCTTTGGACCCGTGTGCGCGGTGAGCTGCCCCATGATCCACGCCAACATCCCGCCGATTAACAGCTCCGCGAGGAGCACGTACACCGGAGCCTTCCCAACCATAAAACAGTCCTGATAGCGCCACCAGTCTGCCCGAAATGCCGCATCCTCGTGGAAAGCAAGCATCAGGAACGCAAGACCAGCCCCCGATAAGACTCGCCACTTCTCTCCAAATCGCTCAGCGGCTGCACCTGATATCAACATCACCTGACACGCCACCAGCGCCCACGAAACCGGCATCCACCACGGGCTGGAGAGGATCATCGGAGAGCGCGCCACCGAATAATCCAGCGTCTTTGTCACTTCGACGCAAAGGGCATCTGCGATGAGCTCGACGACCCCAAACCCCAAGCAAAACAGCACGAGCTTTGCCCAGCGCTTGTCTGGATGGCGCCACATTCCGGCGGCAAGCGGGAGGATGCATGCGACATTAGTAACAACCGCCGATGTACCCGCGAGGCCTTTGAGCGGTCCGGAGCCGGACAGCCAGGCGCCAACGATACCTATCAAAATGCTTATCACCGCGTAGAGAGCCATCACAGCGCTAGACTACCTGAAACGAGCAATGCGCTACCGTGCGCCACTTGGGTTGACCAAGATGTTGTCGATGAACAGCCATGCCTTTTGCCCAGCGGCGGGGTGCCATGCCGGGAGCGTGCCTATGGAGCGGACATCGATTTGGAGAAAGCGTGCCTTCACACCGCTGGTTTTGACACTGAATTCCGTGCGGACTGGGGATGCGGCATTTGCAGTAACTTCCGCATTTCCACTTTGCTGACCACAGGGGCGTAACAAATCACGGGAGAGGCCGGCGGAAACGTGCACGCCACTTGCTGGGAAAATGCCAAGTTGAATGTTTGTGAGCATCCCCACCACAACATTTTCGACACGGAGCGTCTTGCCGAGATCGATTAGAATGGAGAAATCGGTGCCGTGGAAGCCCATCCACAAAGCTCGGTGGTTACTGGCATCCGCTGGGCTTCCGCTGAGGATTCCCGCAGCGCCTCCGGCTGGATAGTCCCGGCTGGCATCGGTCATTTGTAGGACTTTCGCTCCGCTGGCATCATGTCTCACGCTGCCAAGCGGTTTGACTTGCTTTGGAAGATGTTCATGACGGAGCTGTGTCCAGTGTTTCTTGATGTCCGATGCACGTGTGGCATCCCAAAGCGTGGTTCCTTTGATGCGTAATGCAAACACCGCTGTTATCCAGCTCTGTGTCCAGCCGGTTTCGATCGACCAGGCGCCCCAGCCAGCATCCGCACTCGATGCCCAATATTCCCAGCGCGTGAAA
This sequence comes from uncultured Armatimonadota bacterium, assembly GCA_903881535.1. Classification (GTDB taxonomy): domain Bacteria; phylum Armatimonadota; class Armatimonadia; order Armatimonadales; family Armatimonadaceae; genus CAIRTT01. Next base: position 1,714 of record CAIRTT010000232.1, on the reverse strand, counting down.
TCGAATGCGCGGAACCAGCCGCCGTGTAGCTCTGGATGGCTCTCGCTCTGTATTTGAATACGGCAAAGAAATGCGGCCAGCTTGTCACCTGCGGCCTTGATAACAGGATCACGTAGCGCTGCCGCCGCCTCGTGCAGCGCCAAAAATGCGAAGTTGCAGGTGTACAGCATGTCGCTTGCGGTGTCAGAATTGGTTTGAATGAGAGGCGCCTCGGCGGTTCCGTAGGCCTCATTGGATGCCGGTGGTGGGAAGCCGCCCTTCCCCGCATCCCCGATTTCCTCACGTATCGCCCCGCAGGCATCCTGACCGCGCAGCAGCTCACCCGCCATTTTTCGGAGCCATTCCTTGTGCGTTGATGTCGGCTCGACGCGCACCAGCCAGGCGAGTACAAGCAGCATTTTGGCGCGTTCCTGCTGAATCCCGTTCATCCAGACCCAGCGGTCGGGGTACGCGGCCATCGTGGCCATAATGCCCGCCTTTGCCCTCTCAAGAAAGATTGGGTCCCGGGTTTCCCGGTAGGCCCAGAGGAAACAACACCACATCGTCGCCTGCATATGCGGCGAGTAGCTCGTCTGCGTCCCGCGATGCAGCGCTTGCCAGCCACTTTGTTCAAGTGGTCCTTGGTCGATACGGTCGGGAAGAAAGCCCTTGATGCCCGTGAGGCGCATATTTCCAAGAAGTGCGCTTGCGAGCCGCGGGGCATATTTCTGCGTCCCGAGCATCGCTCCGGCCAGCATCATCCCGAGCATCGTGCGCGCATTGTCATCCCCGTAATACACGCCGTAGCCATCCATCGTGCCTGGGCCACAGTACCCAGGGGATGCGTTCCAGCCGAGCAAACCAAATGCCGGATGCTTGGAATTCGCGTGATCCCCGACGCTAATTGGAGATTTGAACAGCAGCCAGTCGCCAAGGTTTTCACTTGTTTTGGTGTGCAGAGATTCACCGAGAACAGACCCAGCGGCGGCCATCGCCCCCGCGACCTCCCCGCAGCAATCCGCGCGAATCCACCAGCGCACCGGCTGGGTGCCATCCTGAAAAATACGCGCATCAAAGCCTTCCAGAATACCGAGGGAGCCATCCCCGATCGGTGTGCGCAAGCTTGGCATCCGGCCTGTGCGGTGTCCAAACGGCCAAGGGACATCCGGGGGTGTATCGGCAGATGCAGGCTCAGGACCATTCGTCGTCTGGTTATAGGTTGGGAGCATGGTGGAGTGAACCAGCATCCGGGATGTGTAAAACCACTCAATTCCGCGGCGCAGCGCTGCGACTTCGGCATTTGGCGGCAGAGCGGCGGTTTTCGTGTACATCGGGCGGACAGCGGCATCCCAGGTGATTTGTTTGATGTCCGACGACGGAGCGAGCCAGCGCAAAATGTAGGTCCAAATGGCAATCCAGGCATCCGTCGGCGCGTAGCGCGCCCGGACAAAGCAGCTGAGTTTGGTGGATGCCAGCAAAACATCCACATTCTTTTCCAGGGTTTGGATGCCAAGGATTGGCTGACTGTCGCGCGCGGGTCCGAAGACCGCCCGGTCAAAACCTGCGACACGGCCGATACAAATCAATGTGTTTGAAAGGGCCATCGGGATGAACTGACATCCATGAATGGCAAGAATGCGGTTACGCTGCACGCCTTCACCGAAGGCATCCGTCGTAACAACCGCACGTTCCCAGTGTGTCCGCCGTGGCGCCGCTGTGGGAATTCCGGGGATGG
>CAIRTT010000231.1 GCA_903881535.1 uncultured Armatimonadota bacterium | reverse complement strand
TTCAGGTATGCCATCGACTTTTCGAAGGTTTCCCTAAACTTAGCGGCATCCATGGGAGCAATCTTGGTCTGAAGAATGATTTTAGAGCGATCAAGCTTTGGCAGAATCCAGCCTAGCTGCATTTCACTGGTACCGTAGCCGCGGGCCGTTTCGATATGGTTGATGCCCAATTCCAGGCTACGGTGGATGGTTGCTTCGAGGTTTTCCTGGTTCTCGGCTGGGACTTCAGATGGCTCAATGTCCTGCCATTTGTACTGATACCGCATGCCTCCACAAGAGAAAACAGGCATATGGAGCTCTGTCCGACCAAAACGACGCCGTGGCATGTTATGAACCATTGTCTTCAATCCATCACTCTCATCAGAAACGTTTTGCAGTGTATCGTTGCATGACTCATAATCAATAACGCAGCCGTCATCCCCTAACGTCGATGTAGGGATTCTAATGCTTCTGCGATGGTCGCGAACTTTCAAAATGGCCACAATACGAGATGTTGCCCGTGAATCGGGGGTGTCAGTTACGACCGTGTCAACGGTTCTAAACAATGCTCCGCGGCCCGTTAATGATGTAACGCGTGCGAAGGTTCTTGATGTTGCCCGACGGTTGCATTACGTCCCGACAGCAAGTGCAATCCGCCTTGTCAAAGGTAAGAGTAAGGTCATCGGGATGGCCTTTCCCAACGTCGAAGCAAGTCTTGTTACCAACTACAATGCTGCCAAAGTCCTTGCTGGCGCCCTGTCTGTTGCAGCTGAGGAAGGCTATGTCGTACAGCTGAATCCACAGCCATGGGTAGGTGGTGCGGAAGGTGTTTCACAAGTCCGGGCAACCGGCGTAGATGGCATATTACTGCTCTGGCCCAGTCAGACATCCGATCAAACGGATCAGCTTGCAAAAAGTGGCATTCCCGTCGTTGTTATTGCAGCATCTGCGAACAGCACATCAGCGCTTACATCCAGCGTGGATGTCGAAAATGTTCTTGGTGGCCGACTGGCAGCGAAGCATCTGATTGACTTAGGTCATCAGGATGCAGTCTATGTAGCAGGTGGAATGGATCAAGAGTCGGTGCATCAGCGCTATCGCGGCTTTTGTGATGTCTTTGCGGAGCACAATCTTCCACGACCAAAAATCATTGGTTTCTCGTTTAACCCAGCTGTGGCTGAGCAAGCAATTGATGCTCATCTATGCACTGACAAGACGGCAACAGCCTACTTTGCCACAAACGACAGTCTGGCTTTCAGCGTTATCAGGGTTGCGGCTTTGCACGGTTTAAGTACACCGCAAAACATTAGTGTTGTCGGCTTTGATGATGCTCCAATTGCGCAGCACATGTCCCCCTTGCTAACAACCTTTGTCTTTCCCATGGAGACGATTGCTGAAACGGCCATGCGCCAACTCATCGGCCTGGTCGGTGGAGACAAAGTGGAAGAGGTTCGGATTGCACCGCGCCTGATACGACGGGAATCAACTGCTCCACTGGCGAACATACCGGAACGGTAATCGTAAGGCTAAAACCGTTCCATAATGCTTTGGCTATAAACGATGCGTTCGCAGTTACAGTTTGATACCAAACGAGAGCAGATTGATGGACGATGCGCCTTCATCTGTAACGTGACGTAACTCAACATAGGCTTTTTTGCCAACAGGAAGACCAAACGCAACGGTCTCAATCCAGCTTTCTTTGCGGTTGGCACCGATGATTCGTCCCGCTCCAATAGAAACCCACCCAGGCATTCCATCTGTAAATCGGAGGCGTAGCTCGCCGATCGGGAATGCCACAGATGTACCATCTGTTTCAGCTTCTGGAAGTGCCAACACGAATCCTGCACCATCAACATCTTGCGCCAAGCGAACTGTAAACCCTGCCTGCACAGCAACAGGAACCTGGCTTCGTGCGGTTCCAGCCGTATGTCGATCAAAAGCAAATGGCGTCAGCTTGCTGGTAAATCCAGCTGCGACAAATGGCTGAGGCCCCTTTTGAGCAAATGCGGTATTTGCAGCCAAAAAGCATGCCAGAACACAAACGAATGATCGAAGTTTCATCTTCAGTCCTCCACATTAGTTATTGGACGAAGGTCGATGAAATATCAGGGCAAAGCTAGCTGCAGATATGGAACGAAACGCACGTAGGCTGATTCCATGTATATGGGTTGAAATGAATTCTAGAGGTTATGTTCGTGCTTCAGGGATGTGAGAAATGCTTCACAAGCGCAGTCGAGCAAGTCGAACACGTAGGTATACCTGCCATCGTAATACGGATCAGGAACGATGTCTTCGATGGGGTTTTCAACAAAGGACATCATTGGACGTATGACTGGCCACTCCACGTCGTTTTCATCGATTAACAACGTCTCGACCCGCTCAAAGTTTGCATGATCCATGGTGACAATGTAATCAAATGCACGAAAGTCGGTTGATTCGATTTGCCGGGCTTTCTGACCATCGTAGCGTATTCCCGCATTGTCAAGAACCTGCCGGGTACCACGGTGTGGCGGCTCTCCGACATGCCAGGCGCCAAGGCCCGCTGAATCGATGATTATCTTGTCAGCAAGCCCGGCATTTTCAACTTTGTGCCGCATCAAGGCCTCTGCCATCGGGGACCTGCAAATGTTACCCAGGCAGACAAACAAAACACGTACCATGCACAAAGTCTATCACTGCGCATCCGGAGTGCTTGCTACATTGATCCCGACATCACCGGAAACAGTAACAATTGAAACATTGGAAAATGGCGCGTTACCCACTGTACCTTCATAGTTCCCCTGCACCTGATGTGTGAAGGCTTCTGGCAACGTTACATTTCCGGTCCTCGTGACGACCTTAGCATTGATTCCGGTAGTGTCCAGTACCGTAAGGGTGCAATCCCCTGAAACGGAATGTATCGCCAGCGATTCAGGAGTGACAGAGCTATGGAGGGTTACATCGGACCACCCGGTAGCCGAGTCAATCTTGACCTGCCCGGACACACCGGCTAAGTCACAGCGGATGTCTCCAGACACGGATGCCATCGATAAGGACTGGGCATTTAGCTTTAGGATGTACAAATCTCCCGATGAGGAGCTCAGGTCAACGGCCGACGTATCAACCGAGTTGATATTGATGTCACCCGAGCTTGTAACCAGGTTTACACTCGACCCATTTGTCTTTTCCAATTTGACATCGCCGCTGGATGATTTCACAGTGACTGCCCCCACGATTCCGTGAAGACTGACATCACCGGATGTAGTCTCAAGTGTTACTGTGTCCGCAATAACACTGCTAAAGCGGATATCCCCCGAATTTGTAGCAGCCACCAATGCAGACGCACGAACCCCTTCGAGTTGAATCTTGCCTGTTGGCGACATCAGCGTCATTCGGATTCGGGTTTTTGGCATGAGGATAACGATATCGACGCCAACCTTACGCGATCGCTCTGGTCCCGTACATCCAACGATAATCGCATCATCGACGACTTCGGCTGAAACTGAGAGAGAATCCAACAGATTTGTCGCAAGCGTGGCATCTGTTTCCCAAATGTTAATGCTGGCAGCAATCCGTATTTGTTCATTGTCGGTTGGCTGGACCAAGATGTCACCAAACGGATTACGTACGCGGAGTGCCATCCCAGATGTGACAGGCAATGTCGCTTCGTAGGCATCTGTGAGCGTCGGGTCAGTCACTCCCAGCAGACGGTTGACATCCGAACGAAGGACTTCGTCAATGCCATCTGTGACGGAACGTGCAACGCGCCGGGTTTGCCGTTTGACTTCCCGTCCATGTCGTTTTGCTTCAGATGCCATCCGGGATGGATCCAACCCGCTAAGAGCATCGAAGACCGATCGCATTCCAGGAAGGGCTTTTACGGCATCCGCAAGGTCATCCAGAGGGCTTCCCGACTTACCTGCATCTGCAACCTTTTCATCGGCTGCGGCCAGCTGATCCGCAACAACAGCAACCTTTTCACGTGCGGCAGCGATTTTAGCTTTTGCCCGAGCAATTACTTCAGCCTCGAGCTCATTGAATGGATCGGATACAGCAGTTGGCACGGTCGTTGAGGCGCTTTGGTCTACATCTTCGAGTGGTGAAATCGGTTCGACTGTAGGCTGTTCGAGTGGCGTCTCTGCAACGGTTTCTTGTTCTGCATTTGCAGCGGATGCCTCTAAGAGCCTGAGGGCATCCTCCGTTGAGATCGTGCCTTCTTGAAGCATTTTTAGAATGAGTAAGCGTTCTTGTGATGCCATGTTTTCCTCCATTAGGGATGCGGCGAAAGTGCATCCAGTAACGTCATCGCCCGATCCGGCGATATCTCTCCACCTGCTAATCGCTCCAAAACCGCAATCCGTGGGTCGCTGGGCTCTGCAGCTGCCTGAGCTTGTCCAAGAAGCCGTTCGACGGCATCCACCAGCTGATCCACACGATTTCTCACGGTTGGATAGCTGACACCAAGGAGCGCTTCAATATCGCGTATCACGCCCCGGCACCGGACGAATGTAAGTAAAAAGTCAAGTTGGTCCCGATCCAAACCAGTCAACCAATGTGGACTGAATGAGCCTTTTATCTCGATTTGGCAACAAGCACATGCCACAGCCGTGACATCCAGCGAACCGCTACAAACCGGACATTTCAGATATTGGAACACAAACAACATTATCATTAACTATTTCAATAATTCACATGACTATTTATACATATTATTAACTTTTTCTAAAATGGAACTAAGCACACAGGTATTCGGTAAAATTGACCATGCTTATCATCCCTGTTGTTTATTCTCTTCAGGCAGCAATGCCATCCGCGACTCCCGTGCAGCTGATTTCAAAACGCGCTCCTGACTTTGCATTGATGGACCAGGCGGACCGCAAGGTTTCCCTGAAAGACTTCAAAGGAAAGTGGTTGGTGATTGCTTTCTATCCGGTAGATATGACCAGTGGATGTACGTTGCAGAACCGGTCGTACACGAAGGCGATGGATACCATCAAGGCGATTGGTGCTAATGTTGTGACAATCAGTGCTCAGGACACGGCATCCAAGCGTCAGTTCTGTGCAAAGGAAAGTCTGACCCATACGTTACTTTCGGACACCGATGGTGCAGTCATTAATGCGTATCGTGTCCTTAGGGATGGTGGAGATCCGGCAAAGCCGATTGCAAAACGGATTACCTTTTACATTAACCCTGACGGTAGAATTGTTGCTGTAGATACAAAGATAAAACCCGCAACCGCGGCTGAGGATTCATTGGCGATCCTTGAGCTTCTGGGAGCAAAGAAGGACGAAAAATGAAGACATTGTTGACTGCTTCCCTCGTGGCGCTGTTGGCTGTTACCGCACATGCTGCCCCTCCAACGTTGGCTGTAGGAACCCCTGCATCGGTCAAGACTGAACTGGCAAAGCACAAGGGCAAGGTCGTCGTCCTGAACTTCTGGGCGACGTGGTGTGGTCCTTGTAAGGCGGAATTTCCGGACATGGTCGCAACCGCGAAGAAAAAAGGAGCGGACTTAATTACGATTGCGATCGATGACCGCTCGGATTCTGGAAAGGCTGCAAAGTTTCTGGAATCAAATGGCGTCGCCAAATATGCATTCATCAATAAGGATGGCTCAGAGTTCGACCCGGGTTACCTGAAGTGGTTAGCCCCTACCAGTGATGGTGGATCCGTTGCGATTCCATTGACATTTGTGTTTTCGAAATCAGGCAAGCTGGTCCAGCAGGCTATTGGTGCGCAGAGTGAGGCTGACTTTATCAAGATGATAGACAAGGCTGCAAAAGCTAAGTAGACACACA
>CAIRTT010000230.1 GCA_903881535.1 uncultured Armatimonadota bacterium | reverse complement strand
TACAAGCACGATGCTTCAGGTCGCACCAAGCCCATCGACGACGGTTGGAGGCGGCCTCGCGATTCATACATCCGCAACCCGCGTCCCTTTCAAGGCATCCACAAATCGTCAACTCGTTGTTGACTTCAACCTGGCATCCTTCGAAGTCTCCGGTGGCAAGCTTAAGGTTGGTATCGTTCCTGAGCCACCAATCGGCTTTGAAGGCAAGTTCAAGCGCTTTGCGAACAACGGGCAGGTTTCGAACCTGACGCCGACATCGTTTGTGATGACCGGTGGTGACAACCGCCCTCCGGTACAGATCCAGCCTTATCCGCTGCCTCCTACTCCTAAACCGGGGATGCGCTCAAGCATTAACGTTTCCTTTGATGCCAATACCGTCATCCTTGGTCCGGATGGTCCAGATGCATCTCTCGCAAATGGCCAACAGGTCGTTGTACGCGGCAGCTACGATGATGCATCCAAGACCTTGACTGCAACAGAAATCAACATTGTTCCGATGGGTGGTGCAAATCCCGGTGGTCATCACGGAATCCACTCTGGAGATGACACAGCTATTGCCGGTGATCACATCGGCGGTATCGTCATGGACATCGATGAAGCAACCGGTATTGTGACCATCAAGCCACGGGAAGCCAATCATGCAACCCCTGGCAACCTCGTGAAAATTCACGTGTCGGGTACGGATAAAGTCCTTCTTGGGCAGGGCGGACGTCCAAAACTTGGGACGCTTGGCGGCATTTCGATCGGGGATACAGTCTCGGCGAAGGGTGTTCTTTCATCGGATGGCACCTTTGACGCGGATGTCTTAATTGTCCGGCTGGCGCCAGATTGTGTCTTTCCACCGCCTGCACGAAACTGAATTAAGAATTGACCGTACACGGGCACGCAGGATGCGGTATTCTGCGTGCTCGCATGGTCTCCGATACCCCTCCTGAAACACCCATTGATGTTAGCCACATCGATATTGAGGGACTCGCCAAAGGCCTGAATCCTAGTCAGGAATCGGCATTTCGGTTTGATGCTGGGGCAGCGCTCGTCCTTGCGGGAGCCGGGTCTGGAAAGACCACGGTGCTTATCCGGCGCATCGCACGCCTCCTCGCAGAAGGCGTCCCAGCCAAGCGGATTCTGGTCGCTACATTTACGCGTCGTGCAGCGGATGACATGGCGGACCGCCTGCTGGCCCTCGTCGGCCCCGAGGTCCTCGATGGTATTTGGATTGGCACCTTCCACTCACACGCACTTCGGATCGTAAAACGAGAGTGGGCTGACCTCTACGGCAAAGAGGGCAAGTTCGAAATCGCGGATGACTATTGGCAGGAGCGGGCTGTCCGCGCCATCCTCGGACGCTCCGGGGTAAACGACAAGCTTCCATCCCCTCCGTATTGCCAAAACATCAAAATGGACCGCAAGACAGCCTTGCTTGCTGTCTCAGCCTGTAAGAACATGGGCAAGTATGCTGAAGAGGCTGAAACCGCGCTCGCATACCTCTATCCAGACTGGGAAAAGCCGGCCATCGTGGACACCGCCCGCTTCTGGCGCTGCTACGAAATGGCGAAGACGAAGGAATACGATCTCCTTTCCAAGGTTCCATGCAAGCGCTTGGACTTTGATGACCTCCTCCTAGAGTGCTGGATGCTTCTGCGCGAAAATGCAAGTATCCGCACCAAATACGAGGTGGCGTTCGACCATATCCTCGTGGATGAGACGCAGGATACATCCGATGTCCAATGGGAAATCGCCCGCGCCTTTGCGCGGCGCAACGGGAATTTGTTTCTTGTAGGGGATGTTGGCCAGAGTATTTATGGGTTCCGTGGGTGCGATCCGCGCCGTACGGTGATGGCGTTTCGGAAGGCATTTCCGAACGGAGAAATTCACCGGCTACCGGCCAACTACCGTGCGCATGAGACATTGGTGGTGCTGGCAAATGAGCTGATCGCGCATGCAGACCTTGATGAGCGCTATCGCCTGGAAATGCAACCCGTACGGAAGGCGGGGCCTGCTCCGGAGGTGACGCGTCACGTCGACCAAGACTCTGAAGCGGCGCACGTCGTGCGCTCGCTTGTTGACCGCCGGCAGAACAATGCACTGGACTACAGAGACATCGCTATCCTGTATCGCACGAATGCCTACTCCCGCGGCATCGAGGATGCCCTGATCGCATGCGGCGTCCCGTATCACATCACGGGTGGCACCAGCTTTTACAACCGCAAGGAAGTCCGTGACATGATTTCTTACCTGCAGCTCACGGTGGATCCACACTGCCCAGCGGGTACGGAAGCAGCCAAACGGCTTTTAAATGTTGCATCCAAGCGGCACGCGGCCCGCACCCGAAGCCTTGGACAGGGGTTTGTCAAGCAGGTTGAGGAGCTTGCGGTACGTAAGCAGTGGTCGTTCTACGAGGCGCTTTGCCGCGGAGGATTTACAACCGCACAGGACATCGCCGTAAAAGACTTCCGCGACCAGCTCAAGGAAATCAAATCGAGTGGCGTCACCGCACAGGTGCGGATTATGGCCGCGCGTCAGACTGGGTACGACTTGTATGTTGAGCTTGAGGATGGCGACCTTGAGGATGACGGCGAGGGCTCGAGCCGCATGGAAAACCTCGATGAACTCATCAAGTTTGCGAGTCGTTTTCACTCCGTCGAGGCATTTTTAAGCTTTTGTGGCGGTCAGCTACGTAAGTTTGGCGAGTCTGCGCGTGCCATGGATGCCGTGCAGATCATGACCATCCACAAGTCAAAGGGACTTGAGTGGCGGCTGGTCCATGTGATTGGTTTTGCGTTCTTGATCCTGCCGCACCATAGGTGCCTTCGGTACATCGATGGCGAATGTACGGCGGATTCCTTCGACGAGGAGCGGCGCGTGGCGTATGTCGCGGTCACGCGTGCGAAGGAGTGGTTGGTGATGTCGTGGCCGACGTATCACAACGATAAGGCGCTTGGACCGAGTCCATTTCTGACCGAAATGCCGACGATTGCGACACAGGTCAACGAGGCGATGGCAAAGCAGCTGGAGCCAGAGACCGACCCAAACGAGTTTGATGATTTGATCGACGCGGAAGCTCTTGCTCTGGAATTCGACATCGACGACGGCTCGACTCTGTAAGAGATATTTTTCTCTTTTTGGAAATGCCTCATAGGTCTTCTGGTT
>CAIRTT010000229.1 GCA_903881535.1 uncultured Armatimonadota bacterium | reverse complement strand
TAACCCTACGGAAGTTGTTAGTGGTTTAAGTGCTGGGTAACGGAAGGCAGCGGCCGCGACATGACGGAACTGACGAATCATAACCCTACGGCAGTTGAAGGATTGCCGTGCGATAGCCACAATCCTATCCACCGCTGGACGCGTCTACGTTGAATGCTTCACACTGAGACACCTCTCACTGTCTGATTCAATACGGCGGTTGATCCACCGCATTCGCTGCTCCGAACACGGTAGGTAAGACCCACGGCGATGGCGATGCGTTGACCAAACACAGCGTAAGATACTTATGTTCTGAGTCTTCTTGGCCCTTCGTAGCGATGGCATCTAAGCTGTGTGGTCACAGAGTGTCTTTACCTTAATGCCGTGATCCAACTGGATATAACTAGGGTTGATTATGGGCCGTCGTTGGACAGCTATCTAAGGCAAGCATATTGCAATTGTATTCGATTGCACTCTTGGTTCAGTCGTTGCCTGTGTGAGGATTCACCTTTGTCGACGTGTCCAATGGATAACTTGTAGTATTGTGGCCCCGAAAATTGCTCCCAACGTATCCCACATTACATCCGTGTAAGTTGCTCCACGGCTTGGTACAAAGCTCTGGTGAAATTCATCTGACAATGCATACAAACTTGATATCCCAGCGGGCACGAGACGGTCACGAATCGAAGCCGTCACATTCACACCAACTGAACGACTTACTAACAGGCATAGCACGGCATACTCAGTCACGTGCGCAATCTTTCGGATGATGAAATCTGTAACATCAATCATCTCGGGAGTCATACGCAGCGCTAGCCATGGTAGGAAACGTCTTACGATGGATGCCAAGACAGGGCGGGTGTTATCTGCGGAACCCAAATCGCTACTTACGATAAAGATCGCCACCATCAATAGAACCATCGGGCCATGCCGAAAAAGCGATGCTCTCATTCGGCTTTCCAACCAGTAAGAAGAGATCCGAGACGATGCGCAAGGGCATATATTGTAAGCACTGGGTTAAAGGTGCCGTTTGTTACGTGCACCGATGCGTCACAAATGTGTAGGTTGCTGAATCCGAACACCTTTTGATCTCGATCAACGACTCCAGTCGCCTTCGAATTGGACATTCGGCAAGTTCCAGCCTGATGTTGTCCGGCAGACCGGAGTGGACCACGCTGTGGAGTACCCCACACATCAACAGCGCCACATGCGTCCATTAGGATACGAGCTTTTTCGAACATGTAGTTACTAGTTCGTACAGACTCAGGATGCGTATATCCACTAAGGCTTACAAGCGGCATTCCAAACGTATCGAACTCACTGGATGAAATTTCGACGCGAGACTCAGGCGTTGGTATGTCCTGAATCGGTCCCTTAATATCCAGGACGTGACGATAAGTTCCGGTCATCCAAGATTTCGCTCTCTCACCATACGAAGCGGCTCCCGGCGGACGGTGGCGCTTCCAATACGTGATCGGTGTCATCACGAATTCATCGGCGAGCATTCCACCCCCGATAATTCCTTCGTTGTCGTGAAGGAATTCAGTTACTGCAATCGTCGGGCCTGGACCTTTTCCATCCTGGATGGCATTCGGAAACAGACCGGTAACACCTGTATAGACATGTCCTTGGAGGTTCCTGCCGATATTGGGATTATCAATTCCTGAAATTAACAGAAGGCGTGCTGTCTCGATTGCACCCGCTGCGCACACGAGATGCTTGCAATCGAGTGTAACTTCGCCGTGTTCTCGGTTGACAATTGTGACTCCAGTGACTGTTCCATTTGAGTGGTGTATCTTGGTCGCCACCGTTTCAGTCCTTATATTTAGGTTTCCAGATTCCATCCCGCGGTGCAGCCATGTGTTATGGGATCCATTTTTGGCACCGGTTGGACAGACGAAACCGACACACTCCTCACACTGATGGCAGGCCGGTCGGCCATCGTTAGGAACTGAGTTTATAGCCAGGGGTACCGTACAAGATCTCCAGCCAAGAGATTCAACCCCAGCTCGTAGCACCTTTCCGGGATGACCCGCTGCTAACGGCGGCATGGGATATTGGGCTTTATACGTCGGTAAATGAACCATGCATGCCGCATCGCCATTTACTCCGATCATCCGTTCTGCGATGGCATACCAAGGTTCGATGTCACTGTAGGTGATTGGCCAATCTGCAAGACTAGAGCCTTCTGGAACGCCATAGTGACTCGCCATTCGGAAGTCATTTGGATGAAATCGCCATGCCTGCGCACCGTACACCTGAGTCCCACCACCAAGCATCGCTGCATTTGCCTGAAAGCCAGGTACCCAAGGTAGCTCACGCCTGCCATCAACGATGCGAGTCTGGGTCCCGTCAGGGCCGGCATTATGCCCATATATGCTGAGTCTCTGATTGAACAAATGGTCGTTGTCCAGTTGCGCAGCACGTGGTCCGCGCTCTATCACCAGTACTTTCGCACCTGTAACAGCTGCG
>CAIRTT010000228.1 GCA_903881535.1 uncultured Armatimonadota bacterium | reverse complement strand
CGGCAACGACAGACTTTATTGTTGTAATGCCCGACTCGAACGGAAACAGCTGGTACAACGATTCTCCCGGCTCAGGAAGCGTCGAAACGTTCATCACGGAAGAACTGCGCAAAGACGTAGAACAGAACTACAGGACAATCACGAGTCGGAATGGACGAGCCATCATCGGCTTGTCGATGGGTGGCTATGGAGCGCTTCATCTTGCAACAGAGCACAACCAGCTTTACTGTGCTGCTGCCAGCCTGAGTGGCGCTGTCGGTTGGGGCACAGCAACGTTTGACAAGAACCTGCTGACTATGGCGAAAGACCTTTATCCTACGGAAACTGAATCCAAATATCTTCAGGATGCGTTGCTTCCCAGTGTTTTGAAGCACCTAAAGAATGGCACCTACGAAGGTCCTTCTCTTTACTTTGACTGTGGCAAGGAAGACTTCCTCATAAAGAGCAATCAGGAACTTGAGGTTGCTCTGTTGTCGAAACAGATTCCCCATGAGTACTCAGAGTTCGATGGAGCCCATACATGGACATACTGGGATAGCCACATCAGAGATGCCTTTCAATTTATGAAGCGTCAGCTGGCGAAGCCTCAATAAACAGATGAAGATATTCGGGTACGGGTTGGTAAACGTCGACGACATGGTTGTTGTGCAGCAAATGGTGCATGATGGCAAAACAACTGCGACTAGAACGTTACGTCAAGTGGGTGGGCCGGTTCCTGTCGCCCTTCAAGCCTTCACAAAGCTTGGTGGAAATACTAGTTTTTGTGGGGCCGTAGGTTATGACGAACCAGGGAAATTCATCTCACACAGAATCGCTGAATCTGTAACTGAATCTCTTCTGCAAGTGCGCCAAAATGGCACGACTAGCAGGTCCATTGTCATTATTGAAGCCTTGACTGGTGCGCGAACCATCGTCAATATCCCAGCCACGAATTTCGAACCTATTGATGTCTCCAACCTCATCGGAAAATTTCAAGTCGGCTCAATCCTACACTTGGATGGGCGTGATCTGGAGACGAACCTAATCTTGGCATCGGCCGCTAAGAGTGCGGGCACCATCGTGAGTATTGATCTAGGAACAATGCGTCCGGGGCGGGAAGCATTGCTCAGTCAGTGCGACATCATCCTCGCTAGCAAATCTGGCAGTGCTGGCCTCACGCCAGACCAACCAGACAACATCGATGCCCAGCTCGCAATCATGCGCAGCTTCGGTGCTAGCGTCGTGGGTATAACGCTGGCTGAGCAAGGTGTGGTTGTTGGTGATCAAACGAACACATACCGGCTGCCGGCCTTTCAAGTCAATGATGTTGTCGACACGAATGGCGCAGGCGATTGCTTTCATGGCGCATTTTTATACGCATACGCAAACATGTACGAAAACTTGCAGGACATAACAAGGTTTGCACAGGCATGCGTTGCAGTGAAAATCACAGCTCTAGGAAACGATGCCGGATTACCTACATTGCCTAAAGTTATGGATTTTCTTTCTTCGGTATGAAATCACGGTAGAGCTCGACTTCTGCAAGTGATGCCCATTTGTGGCCACCCACTTCACTTATTGCGACGATCCGTACTTCACTTGTTACCATCGGAGTTTGTAGTTCCACATCAATCCAATCCGTTGTGTTTCGTAGTGTCACCTCACGAACAACGACCCACTGATTGGCAACCTTTGCCTCGATGTTTATACGTGAAACGCGGCCATTCTCCTGGTTTTGCCTTTGAAGAAATCGCAATTTCCGGATTGATTCGATTGTAGGCAAACGGATACTCACCCAGTGAGGATAGTCGTCTTCCTGCAGTGACCATGTGGTGTGCCAATAGGTGTCGACATCGCCATCCACGATGTTGCCGACTTCACCCTCTCCAGGTTCTTGCGAATCGGTCATCAGCTGTCCTGGTGACAACTGAATACGTTCTACTGGCTGCACGGAATCAAACTGTATTGTCGTAGCCTCACTGGAGATACCACTCTCTACACTCTGCTTGACATTGACTTCCGCTTTCCTGGGAAGAAACACGGTATTCCCGGTTGTGACCTTGGTTGGAACTCCGTTGACGGTAACATCCACTCGCGCTCCAGGAAAAACGTTAGCAAACGAGACGACTCCCCGTTCATCTCGGGTAACCGTTGGCGGATCGAGAACAGGCAGGGATTTTCGTGCCGCAACTCCACTTTGTATGTTTGCGTCAAAGAGGGGTCTTAAGGAAAACACAATGGTTGCCCTTGTAGGGCGGCAAACATATTTGCCGAGTGGACCGGGACCACAGGATGCTCCTCCGAGTCCCATCTGAAGCCAGTCAAGCGTACAGTAGGTCTCTTTTCTGATCGGCAATGGGATATAGCGCTTTTCCTGCCCATTTCGATGACGTGAACCATCCAGATCCTGCGGGACGTAGTGACTGACACCCATCGCGACCGCTTCGCGTTCAGCGACCATCAGTAACCGACCACCCGTTTTGGCATTTCGAAGAGAAAACCATCGACAGTCCTCTTTGTTGCCATTCTCTTGAGGCCTCACATAGTCGACAAAGTGTTCTTGAACCTTTGCTGTCCAAAGCCCAATGTCCATCGCCGACTTTCTATCCGGATAGCTCTCGCTTGGTCCTCGTCCAAACCACGATGTATCTTCAAATCCTGGTGGGAGTGCAAACTTTACTCCAAGACGGGGTAAAGGCGGCATATCTCCGTATGGATTGACATCGAAGAGGACACGAACAACTCCATCCGGGAAAACATGGTACGTACACTTGCCATTGAAACCCGCTGATTTTCCACCATGGAAATCTATATCTGCGGACACAATGATGGCGCCGGTAGCTGGGTCGATGCGATGGCTAAATGCCATCGCCGTTGGATTGAGTGCAGACAATCCGGAGTTGTTGTACGCATCTCTCAACCACGTGTCGTTATCCGTCAGTGCCCGATACGTGTTTAGGTTTAGCCCATCTCCAGTCAGAAAATTCTGACCTTTGACCGAGAGCGATTTCAGAATTCCTCGTGAACGATCAAAGCCGATGCGAACCTTTGTTTTTGCATTGGTAAAGACAATGGATTCACCAACCGTAGACGTTGTCCAACCGCGCTTGTTTGCTGGCTGCCTAGCCCAGGTAAATGACTTCACATTCTGTCTTGTGTACGGAAACTGCTGCCAAGCGACTTCATGACCAGCCCCAGAATACTTTGTTGCCGTTTTATCCAGTACCCGGATAGTCAGAAAAGCTTCCTGCCCCGCAGTCAGTGCAAACGGTGGGACTTTCAGATCAGTCGAAATCGAACTAAGTGGTTCACAGGAAAGTGATGGAAGATTTCCGAATGCTTTTCGCTTTCCATCTATGTTGAGTTCCCATACGAGCTGGAAGCGCTTCAGATTGGTAAAAGAGAAGTGATTCTGAAGCGTAATCCGACGCTTGTCATCACTGAGCTGGATGACCACCTGTTGATAGGACTTTTTTACTTCATAGAGCTTTGGGGTAACAGTGCGATCAGGCGGAACGAGTCCATTACAGCAAAAGTTGCCATCATTGGGCTTGTCATCATAGTCTCCGCCATACGCAAAATACCAACCTTTGCCATCCGGGCGTTTTTTACGGAGTCCCTGATCAACCCAGTCCCAAATACAGCCGCCCATGTTTCTGGGTGATGAACGGAATGCTGCAACATATTCCTGAAGATTTCCGACAGCATTCCCCATCGCGTGGGCGTATTCGCAAACATAAAATGGTTTCTCCGATTTCTGTTTGCCGGCATTCTCAACGTAAGAAACTTCCGGATACATAACAGAATCGACATCGGCAACTTGGTTGTAGCGTTCGTAATGCACGGGCCGGGATGTGTCTACTGAGTGGAGCCACTTGGATGTTGCAGTAAAGTTACTGCCAGGTCCAGCTTCGTTTCCGAGTGACCACATGATGACACAAGGATAGTTCTTTCTCGTCTCGTACATTCGGGATGTCCGGTCAAGATGTGACTTCTCCCAAACGGGATTGTTTCCAAGCGAGCGCTCGAATGTGTAACCCATTCCATGGGATTCGATGTTGGCTTCATCGACAACATAGAGGCCATATTCGTTGCAGAGGTCATACCAGCGGCGGTCATTGGGATAGTGCGAATTTCTAACACAATTGATGTTGAAGCGCTTCATCAACTGGATATCTTGAATCATCCGGCTTAGAGATACGGTTCGTCCAGTATCAGGATCATGTTCGTGGCGATTCACCCCAAGGAGCTTGACTGGTCGCCCATTTATCTTGAACACGCCCCCTACAGTTTCGATCTTTCTGAAGCCCGTCTTGACAGACACAAACTCTGAAAACGTGCCGTTGACTTTTACAGCTACAACCAAGGTGTAGAGATTCGGAGTTTCACCAGTCCACTTTAGGGGATTTTTTAGGTTTACAGAGATCCGTGTTTGGTCGTGATTGCTGCCAGCGGAATTAATCGTGCTTGTAACCAGAGATTCTGGTACACGTTTACCATTGGCATCATAGATTGCCATGTCAATACGAACAGATGCGTTTTTTGATGTGGAATTGCTGATATTCAGTCCAACATCTAGATGTCCATCCGTGTACTTGGAATCTAAGTCTGACTTGACATCAATGTCATCGATGGTGACGTGAGGCATTGCCCGCAAGGTAACATCGCGGAAAATTCCGGAGTATCGAAACATATCCTGATCTTCAAGATAGGAACCGTCACACCATCGGTAGACTTGCACTGCAAGTACATTTGTTCCTTTGACAAGATGTTCCGTTACATCGAACTCAGCCGGACCCTTGCTATCTTCGGAATATCCAACTCGGTGACCATTTACCCAAACCCAGAATGCGCTGTAGACGCCGTCAAAGCGAAGTCTTACGCGCTTTCCATCAAACGATGACGGGACCGTAAAGAGCCTCCGATAGCTGCTCGTAGGGTTGTAGCGTTCATCAACCACGGGAGGCTTTGCTGGAAACGGATAGGTGATGTTCGTATAGATTGGTATCCCAAAGCCCTGAAGTTCGACACAAGACGGAACAGGGATTGACTTCCACTTACTGTCATCGTAAGTCGGTACCTGAAAGTCTAATGGCGCATCAGCTGGCCGACTGACCCAATTTAGTTTCCAGTTACCATTGAGTAACTTAAGCCACGGACTTTTTTCAGGCAATGCAGTAACGGCATCTTCAATCCGCGAATATGCGGAAAATTCTGCCCGGGCTGCAAGCTTGTTGATCCCGACAACGGATGGATCTTGCCACGGTGGCAGGGTGTGCTGCTGCGCAGTTCCAGGAACACACAGCAACACAAGGAAAGCTGCCAACATGCCGATGAATCCATTGAGCCATTTCATGGGCTCAGTATATATCGACGTCTTACCAGGTTGGTATCACCTAACGGTATTGGTCAGCGTGCCCAAACCTGACATCGATATACTTACAACATCCCCACTGACCATTGTGTAGGGTAGGTCTGGAACAATTCCCGTTCCACTCATAAGAAAAGCACCATATGGGAAATCGAGTTCGCGGAACAACCAACTCACTAGATCATCAACATGTCGCTTCATCGTGGCTGTAGATGCTTTTCCATCAAAGACCAGCTGACTGTTACGCTGGATTTTCAATTGAATATCAATTGATCGCAGGTCCGGCAGGTTGAAGTTTGCATCCAGCAACCGAATATACGGCCCAAGTGCACACGAACCGTTGTACGACTTTGCCTGAGGAAGGTAAAGCGGGTTTTCTCCTTCGATGCTCCTGCTGGAAACGTCATTTCCGATGGTTGCGCCGATGATGTGGCCGCTGTTGTTGGCTACAAGCGTGAGCTCAGGCTCAGGGACATCCCACGTAGAGTCCTGTCGAACGCGAATGCTTCCTAAGTGCCCTGTTGCTCTCCACGGAGAAGCCTTAAAGAACAACTCAGGCCTATCTGCATCGTAGACCAAGTCGTAAAAATCCCCACCCTGTTTGGATTCTTCCATACGGGCATCACGAGACCGCTCGTACGTTACACCGCTTGCCCAAATTTCCTGTTTGTCGATAGGAGCAATAAGCGTGGATCCAGATGGCAGCCGGAACGAAGTCGTTGTCGCAAGCACGAAGTCCAACGGGTCTTCTGAACACAGAATGTCATCCAAATTTGTGTCCAAGACAAGCTCGGTTCCATCCATGTTTACTGTCCACATCAAGTCGCCTTCATGCGATCGCCATTTTCTAAGTTCCATGTTCGCTCCTACCCAGCAGATGCCGGCTTTCTCATTATTTTCTTTATCGATGCCAGAACGGGGATGACCATCGGGCCTGCCATCATCAGAATGCGAAACGTCCCCCAGAATCTGTTCTTCCCTAACATCCGAAACAACTTAAGGATTCCCAGAACACGCCTGCCAGCAATGAGTGCACTAACAACACGCTTCAGTGAAAAACCGGAGCTTGTTGTTCCTCGCTTCCTCTTCATGACACTGGAGATGGACGCGATGTTTGACATGATTTGTCTCAAAGACAGTCGTGTTCGGTTCATCAACCGCATGGTGGAAATGCCAAGAGTTTTGCCGACAGATGTCAAATTCGCAATAGGATGGAACAACCGCTTTATTGGACTGTAAACGAGAACCATTGCGAATGCGGCGATCACAATCACTAAGATCTGGACAAAAAACAGAATGACGATTACCTCGCTCACTGTTGTATTGCTTTCGAAAGTGAAGACTCCGAGATGTTACTGTTCCAAGTCGTTATCATCGCGATGTATGTCTTTACGACGCTCTGGTACCCTCTTTTGGTCAACGCGATCGCAAGATCGATCCGCGGACTAAACGCAGCAGACTTGCTGAGCTTTGCACTTGCCGTAAGGCAGGTACCAGCAGCTGTTACATCCCCTTTCGCGACAAGCGTGAAGCCTTGTTCCTGCTGAAGCTCATGCCACGATCGGTTATGTTCTGCGGTATTACCAGACTCCCGCTTTATGGCTGATTGTAGGAGTGCGAGGGATTCATCCAGCCGGCCATCCAAGCGTAGAGTTGATCCGATTTTTGCCTGAATCTCACCGTTTGGGCGCGATGTCACTGGAATACGTTTGTATGCAGCTATCGCATCCGAATACTTGCCGCGTTGCACCGCAATATCTGCCTTAATTTCAATGAGTTCCCAGTCCTGCGCTTTGTTTGGGAGTGAGTCGAGCGTTGCAGCGGCACTATCTATGGCGCGGCGTGCAACACTTCCTGAAGTAAGGCTGGCACGGCCTAAGTGCACTCTCACGAGATTTAGGCGAGCTAATCGTTTTAGAGATTCATCTTCAAGTGTTTCCCATGCTTCCGCCAAGACACTGCATATACCCCTGTACGTCATGTCTTCGGCGATTGCAGGAGTCAGCAATCCAACAATGTCTCCTGTCGGGAAATCCTCTATAAGTAGAAGTAATTTAGGTGTTGCTACCGGTCCCATGCCCTCATAAGCAATCTGATTGACCAACTTTTGTACTGCAGAAACCTGACTTGGGGTCAGAGGAGGCTGAATCATTGGTGTTTTGACATCCTTCGCAAATGGGTTCCTGCGGTTATAATATCGGACGAGTAGGTTTGGTAGTTTTCAACGAAATTTGCCTCGGGAAAAGTGATTTACTTAATGCGACGCGTACAGGACATTTTTGGTCGATTCACAAGAAATCTAGGTATCGATCTGGGCACTGCTAATACTTTGGTACACGTCCATGGTAAGGGCATTCTTGTACGTGAACCGTCGGTTGTAGCCGTTGACTCAAAGACCGGACAGATATTAAGCGTCGGTTCCAGTGCGAAGCAGATGCTTGGGCGTACGCCAGGACACATTAGAGCGGTTCGCCCACTCAAAGATGGCGTTATCGCGGATTTTGAGCAAACTGAGGCGATGCTCCGATATTTTATCGACCGATCAACGCGTCGTCAGTGGTGGACAGCGCCGCAAGTAGTCGTGGGAATTCCCAGCGGTGTTACGGAAGTCGAACGCAGAGCTGTTTTGGATGCGACCCGCAAGGCCGGTGCAAGAGATGCATTTGTTGTTGAAGAACCAATGGCTGCAGCGATTGGAGCCGGTCTTCGTGTCGAAGACCCGTATGGGTGTATGGTTGTGGATATCGGTGGTGGCACCACAGAAGTCGCAGTGATTAGCCTTGCCGGAATCGTGACAAGCCAAAGCGTACGTGTTGCAGGCGAGAAAATCGATGAAGCAATCGTTAGTTTTGTTCGTCGGTATCACGGAATGCTTATTGGAGACCGGACTGCAGAAGAGATCAAATTGACCATAGGGTCGGCTTATCCTTTGCAGGAAGAAGTTTCGATGCAGATCCGCGGGCGTGATCTTATCAGTGGGCTTCCTAGACAGACGACGCTCTCAAGTGTTGAGGTTCGTGAGGCAATTTCAGAACCGATTGCTCAGATTGTTGAGGCTGTCAAGCAAGCCCTTGAACGGACTCCCCCAGAGCTCGCAGCAGACATTATGGATTCAGGTATATGCCTGGCAGGTGGAGGCGCTCTACTACGAGGACTTGATGAACTCATTCACCGAGCTACGGAAATGCCTGTTTTTATTGCCGAAGATCCTCTCACGTGTGTTGCGATGGGTTGCGGAATGATTTTGGATGAAGTTGAACGGGTCCCTGCACTTCGCCACGCACTGATTCACGCAAACAGTTAGGGGAATCTGTGATACGGCCAGCCAAGTCAGGACCTGCACCAATCGCACCAAAGCGCATGCCTGCCTTGGTGTTGGTCGTCTTTGTATTTGGTCTGATATTCCTGATGGCAACCGTACAAGCACGCCGATCTGGAAAGTCCAATGCCATTCTGGATACTGTTGCAGGTTTAGCAAGTGTTGTTTCTACAGGGGGGCGAGACCTACTGGATTGGGGTGATCGTATGAAACGTTCGCTGACATCAGGGTCGCAACTTCTTGTCGAACGTGATCGCTTACAAACTGAGAATGGACAGCTGAAACTCCAGATTGAACGTCTAAGTCAGGTAGAGACAGATTACATAAACTACCGTAACATTCTTGAGCTGCCGAATCTAAAGAAGGACACTGCAATCATTGCGGATGTCAAATTTTGGTATCCATCTCTTGAAAGTGCTTCGATTTCGATCGACAACAGCAACCAGAAAATAGTTCGAAATAGCACGATACGTACAACTCAGGGGCTGATCGGGAAGGTCGTGATCACCGGTCCGTTTTTTGCAAAGGTGCGGCTTATTCAGGATCGCGATTCTCACGTTGGAGTCAAGGTTTTGCGTAGCGGAACGTTTGTTGGTACCGGTATTCTTGATGGCCGAGGGGCTAACAAAGAACCACTATTGCATTATGTTCGACCTGAGTTAATGCTCGCTCCCGGTGATCAAGTTGTCACTAGTGGCGAGGGTGGCGTATTCCGAAGTGACATACCCGTTGGGACGATTCGCTCTACATCACTTGCTGCTGGCGGAACTGAGAGAGTCGCGGTCGTCGCTCCAAATGCGGAAAACCCTGTCACCATACGAACAGTAATCGCTCTTCCTCCATTACTTGGGACTGACAGTGCCGAGGACAAGCGATGAGATGGCAGGATGCCCTAGCCATCACCCTGATTATTCTTTCAGCGGGACTCCAATCAGCTGTCTGTGGTAGCTCGACGAATGCGGCTCTCATAAGTATGCCGATGGTCGTTTTGGCTTTGCTGTCCACTTATCAGCGGATAAATGTACTTGTACTCATGTCGGCCCTCGTCGTAACTCGTATTGCAATTGGGACAGAGAGTATTCCGATTACGTTGTTTCGTAGTATCATCGCGACATACTTGTCTGTAAAAGCAGGAATGACTCTGATAAATCGCGGATGGCTTCTTGCTGTGGTGACAGTCACATCGTGTTACTTGGTAGATATCCTCGCGGCAATCATTGCACATCCAAAGTATGTGTCAACGATTACCATGACGGATATCGTGGTTGCAGTGGTGTTTAATGCAGGTATTACCCTGCTATGTGCTATCCCTTTGGAGCTCTACTATCGTAAGCAGCACATTCACGGGTTTTAGGCTTTTGGAGAATTAATGTCAAATCTTAGGTTCATCCCACTTGGCGGTGTTGGCGAAATCGGTAAGAACATGTATGTCTACGAGGTGGACAACGAGCTTCTTGTCGTTGATGCAGGATTAATGTTCCCGGATGAAAAGCAGTTTGGGGTTGACATCATTGTGCCAGACATCCGCTATCTGGTAGAAAACCGTGATCGTATCCAAGGAATTGTCATAACGCACGGTCATGAAGACCACATTGGTGCGCTTGGACACGTTATTGCACTTTTGGGAAATATCCCGATCTTTGCTCCGCCACTGGCGGCGGCAATGATCAAAGGCCGCTTGCAAGAGCGCCGGGTTCTAGATAGCACGACAATCACGGCGTTTGGCCCAAATGATGTCGTCAAAATTGGTGGTTTCGAAATCCACCCTGTACGCGTTGCTCACTCCATCCCGGATTCCTTTGCGCTCGTCATAAAGACAACTGCTGGAACGATTGTACACACGGGTGACTTTAAGCTGGATCAAACGCCAGTCGATGGACAGACGTTCGATCTTCCAAAGCTTTGCCATCTCTGCGAAGATGGTGTTCTTGCTATTGTTAGCGACACGACAAATGTCGAACGCCCAGGCTTTGTTCCGAGTGAGAGAATTGTTGCTGATTCATTCCAGAGAATTATTGCTGAAGCCACTGGACGCGTAATCATTGCATCTTTTGGAAGTCAGATCCATAGAATGCAAATGGCGATCGATGCATCCCGTCGCTACAGCCGAAAAGTAGCAGCAATGGGTCGTTCGATGGTCCAAAACATCGACATATGTGTCGATCTTGGCTACATCAACTTACCGGATGACATTCGTGTTAGAGCCGAAGACATCGATACGATTACCGATAAAAACCTTACGATTCTTACCACAGGGTCGCAGGGAGAACCGCTCGCGGGTTTGTCCAAAATGGCAAATGGCGAACACCGTTTTGTCACGGTTCGTAAAGGCGACACAATCGTTCTGAGTGCAACTCCTATTCCTGGAAACGAAACCGCTGTCTGGACCATTGTTAACAAACTGGTCGCACTCGGTGCAAAGGTTATTTATGAAGGGATGATGCCAGTACACGTTAGTGGACATGGCTACGCGGAAGAACTCAGATTGGTTCTCAACCTCGTGAATCCACAGTATGTCATTCCTGTTCACGGTGAAAAGCGAATGTTAGCTCTTTATGCACGCAATGCTATCGAAATGGGATGGTTACGTGATGATGTCTTTGAGCTGTCCATCGGGGATGTTCTTGAGCTCACGGAAGTCCGTGGTCGCATCGTCGACCGAGTTGCCTGTGGTGCGGTGATGCTTGGCCAACGTGGTATGTACCCAGTCCACGAAGTTGTCATTAAGGATCGTCAGTTCCTCGCAGAGGGTGGATTCGTAGTGTTGTCGATGGTCGTTGAACGGGAAACAACAGAGCTTATCGGTGGCCCTGAAGTTATCTCCAGAGGTGTTGCGTTTATGGAAGACGAAACAGATCTGGTCCTTGACATTATTGACACCGTCGCTGCAATCTTCAAGGAATCTGACCCAGATGACATTCGAATGGCAGAAAATGGCAGTGATTCCGGTCAAAGCAGCCTGCCAAACGCGATTCGTATTCAAGTTCGCAAACTGATCGAAAAGCGTACGGGTGTACGCACAAATGTGTTATCTACGATCATCTATGTATAGATGTGATGTCCTGCCTTGGATGATAAATCCTGGGCAGGACATACGGTGTAAACTGGAAACATTCATCGATGATGTGTTGCTACCAGAGAGCATCGTAGAAACGAGCGATTTTCTGCCGCAGGGGCATTTAGACGCATTGGTTGCTTGTGGACTTGTTACGATTGTGAATGCGTCAGATGACGTATGGAACGTACCGGTCAGGTTTGCAATATCCGAGCAGATTGCATTTGGATGCCTCGATACGTGGTTTGTAATAACCCAGCACTGGGGGGCATCGGGGATTGTAAAGCGTAGTCCAACAGGTGGACTGGCGCTGTTTTGGGACAAAAATAGCCTTATCGGAGTCGGCTTTGGCCACTTACGTCGTGGTGTTGTATCTCTGAAGGCCGAGTTCAATGGTCCTGAGCTATCTATAAGTGGTTTTGCTCCATGGGTCACCGGATCGGGATGGTTATCATGGGTTGTCTATGGAGCCACCCTGCCGGATGGGAATCATATCTATTTCCGGTTACCGCACACACCAGTTGAGGGATACTGCATTGGTAGCGCGCAGTCGTTAGCTGCCGTAAAACGGACGGATACGCGTGAGGTTACGTTGGACCTAAGCGTAGCAACGGACTATGTGCTTGATGTCAGACCCTCCACAGACCTAACCAACCAGGATGAAGTCACGCTGGTTACATCTATGGCACCCATTCTCGGACTCACTGCCAGGTGCCTCTACGATTGGAACAACGAAGTAAAGCCAGACAATCGTGCGACATTTGAACGGTTGGCCGATACTTTTAGAACGTTGCGCACTGACGTGTACGCCTTGCTGGCAGATATTGGAGCATCAACGGTCACTGACCGTGTCCGAATGCGACAAGACCTGCACGTACTCCTAGAAACTGTTGTCCATGTATGGTCATTGTCATCTGGCGGACAGTCAAACAGTGCCGGGATGTTGGTGATTCGGAGAAGGCAGGAGGCTGCATTTTTTAGAGTTTTCCAACAAACAAAAATGCTAAAAGATGCAGCCATCTCAAGTGCCCTCAGTCAGGTAACTGGCTAGTCGCTAGCTTTGGATTCGCTGACTCTCCAGACTGAACCAGAGAAATCATCGGTTACGTAGAGAGCGTCATCGTTTCCTAATGTAACTCCCACTGGTCTCCCCCAGACTCCCTTGTTATCAACAACGAATCCTGTCATGAAGTCCTCATATGTACCTTTGGCTTTGCCATTGTTTAGTGGTACCCGTACGACTTTATAGCCTGTGCGTATCGAGCGGTTCCAGGAGCCATGGAGTGCAACATAGAACGAGTCTCTATAAGTCTCAGGTAAACCTTGGTTCACATAGCAAAGGTCCAGTGCAGCCGAGTGACTTTGGAAAAGAACATCTGGGATGATTACCTTTGTCGCTAGATCAGGTTTCTTGCCTGCGTGCCGTGGATCCTGATTAGCGCCGATGTAATAGTAGGGCCATCCGTAGAATCCGCCTCGCTCAACGTGAGTCACATAATCAGGGACCAAGTGGTCTCCTAGACCATCTCTTTCATTGACTGCGGTCCAGACCTCATCGGTTTTTGGATGTATTGCCAGACCAACGGGATTCCGGATGCCAGATGCGTAAGTGCCTCTCTCGACACCGGAAACTGCATCATATTCCAAAATGGCAGCACGTCTTGCTTCGTTCTTATTTACGTCAGGATCATCAACATTTGAGATGGAACCTACCGAGACATACAGGGTCTTACTATCTTTACTCAGTGCTAAATCACGGGTCCAGTGTCCCCCGCCACGTAGCTGTCCACCGCCAGGAATATTATCGATGAAAGTGGTTGGTGCATCCGTTGCCACGAGGTCTCCATTTACATATGGGATGCGGACGACAGAGTCAGTATTGGCAATGAGGAGAAACCTTGGTTTCTTACCGTTTGGGTAGAATTGAAGGCCAAACGGGCGCGTCAGACCAGAAACATATGTAGAACGTACATCCAGAAGACCATCCTTGTTGCTATCCCTTAGAACGACTACTTTTCCGGTATAGCTTTCAGTTACAAAGAGGTCACCATTTGGAGCCGTAACGATCACCCGAGGCTGAGCAAGGTTACTTGCAAATTGTGTTACTGCAAAGCCGCTGGGAACGACAGGAAGCGCTCCAGTGGGTCTTGTCACCCAGCCTGGACCGTTATCAACGCTTGGTGTTTCGTTTGGCTTTGGCAAATCAGCAGGAGTGATATGCCGGGTAACACCAGGCTTGTCTGTTGTCCAGTCACCAAGTGCTAACTTTCCTGTCAGAGTATCCAACGGAAATTTGGTCGCGCTTGCCGTGTACACCAAGCTACATGCGACAACCGTGAAGATAGATTTATTCATAGGCAATACTTTACCCAATTACCAGCATTGAAAGAAATGGTACTATTCCTAGTGGAAAACAATGACATTCACAGCAAAAGAAGATTACGGTTTGCGTGCAGTCCTTGACATTGCGGTTTACTCAAAAGGTGAGCCTGTTCAGGCTAACGAGATAGCAGCTCGCCAGAACATCCCCGACCAATTTTTAGAGCAGGTTATCGCGCAGTTACGTCGCGGTGAGGTCGTTCGTTCTATCCGGGGAAAGAGTGGTGGTTATCTTCTTACCCGTACACCTGAGCTCACATTTTTGGGGCAGATTTTACGCTCGCTCAGTGGATCTTTGGTCCCCGAGTCACTGATGGACTCCCAGAGAGCATCGACAGTGGAAGGCCATGCCGTCGTAGGGATATGGCGAGATATCGATCAGCAGCTTAGATCTCATTTAGACGATGTCTCGATAGCAGACATCATCACCCGCATCGATGGTAACGACTCATCGTTCATGATGCACATTTAGCTAAAGTTTAGGAGTTCTCGAATGCCAATCTACAACAATGTTTTAGAGTTAGTTGGAAACACGCCTGTCGTTCGTTTGAACAAGTTAGTCGAAGGCTTAGACGTAGAAGTCTTGGTCAAACTTGAGTACTTAAATCCAGGGCTTTCCGTAAAGGACCGTATTGGTGTGAATATGATTGAGGAAGCGGAGCGGAGCGGCCTAATCACACCGGGTAAGACGACTATTATCGAACCAACGAGTGGAAACACAGGCATTGCGCTCGCATTTGTCTGTGCTGCGAAAGGGTATAAGTTAGTCCTTTGTATGCCTGACACGATGAGCACTGAACGCAGAATGCTCCTCCGTGGATATGGGGCATCAATTGAGCTTACTGAAGGTGCAAAGGGAATGCGCGGCGCGGTCAACAAGGCAATGGAGCTCCATGAAGCCGATCCAGAGAATACGTTCATCCCACAGCAATTTGAAAATTCCAATAACCCTGCAATCCACGTAAAGACAACTGCTCGTGAGATTATGCTCGACCTGGATGGCAAGTTGGACTTCTTTGTATCCGGCGTTGGCACAGGCGGAACGATCACTGGGGTTGCTTCTGTTTTAAAGGCAGAAATCCCTAATATCAAAATCATTGCTGTTGAGCCGAGCAACTCCCCTGTTATTTCTCAAACGCTGGCTCATATCCCCCTTGCACCTGCTCCCCACAAAATTCAGGGTATTGGCGCGGGATTTATTCCTGGAGTCCTCAAAACAGGACTGATTGATGAAGTCATAACAGTGAGCAATGAGGCGGCAGTTGAGACGGCACGTGATGCAATGCAGCGTGAAGGTCTTGCCGTTGGAATAAGCTCAGGTGCAGCCATCCGAGCTGCAATCGAGCTTGCCCAGCGTCCTGATAACAAGGGTAAAAGGATTTTAGCTATTGTGCCTTCCAATGCAGAGCGTTACCTGTCCACAATTTTATTCGACCATTTGCGCTAATTTTTGTAGTAATTGATATGCCCCGTACGATTAGTAATTGTGTTGCATTTGGATAGCGCCAGAGACGTCAATATGCTACAATCGCCGGGTTGTTAAAAGTGGCATTCAACGTAATGCTGCTCCCTGCTCATTGGAATCCAGTGAGCCGCGACAGACCATAGGGAGGGTGTATGAACGTATCATACGAAGCAATGTTCTTGATTGACTCCGGACTTGTTGACGAACAGATCAAAGCTGTTGTCGAGAAGTTCACCGGAATCGTCACAAAGAACGGTGGAGAGATTGTTGATGTGGATGTTTGGGAGCCTCGTAAGCTCGCATATGAAGTAAAGGGTCGTGAAACAGGTCGTTTCATTCTTGTCAACTTCATTTCAACTGCTGCTGTAAAAAACGAGTTGGATCGTATTTTTGGAATCGCTGATGAGATTCTTCGAAGTATGATTATCCGCCAGGATCCGCGGGCAGATGTTCGCCCATCGCGTGCACGTGCAGCTGATGCTGAGCGTCGTGAGCGTGAGGCAGCGGCCCGTGCAGCGAATATGGCTGAAGTAGTTGTTGTTGAGCCAGTAGTTGTTGTCGAGCCAGTGGTTGTTGAAGCAACTGTTGTTGTGGAAGCACCTATTGAGACTGCACCTGCCGAGGCATCCAGCGAAGAAGCATAGTGTCTTCCATCGCGCTGTTCAGTAGCCAACACTGCATCTTTGATGCATCAATCAACTTGGGAGACAAAGAAATTTGAACCGTGTGATATTGATTGGCCGCTTGACCGCCGATCCAGAAGTTCGCTACACACCTAATGGTGTGCCTGTTGCAAGTTTGCGCATTGCCGTGGACCGGCCCCAGTCCAGTGAGTCTCGTGCTCAGGGACAGGAAAAGCAAACAGACTTTATTGACTTGACAGCCTGGAGGCAGTCAGCAGAATTTGCCGGGAAGTATCTTGGCAAAGGACGCTTGATTGCGGTCGAGGGAAAGCTGCAAATCGAAGAGTATCAGGCTCAAGACGGAACTCGTCGAAAAGCCGCGAAAGTTGTTTGTGACAATATCCGACCATTGGATAAGGCTCGTGAAAGTGGTGATACGGGGGATGGTGGCTATTCACAAGAACGTCAACCAACCAGCGGATACTCACAGCGTCCACCGGTAAACATGCCGACTTCATCAGGTTTTGATGAAGACGATATTAGTGATCCGTTTGCAGAGTAAACGGATTGTGAGGTACCTATGTCAGCAATGAGACCAGCAAAAAATCGAAAGTTTAAGAAGCCCAAGCGCAAGGTTTGTTTCTTTACTGTCAACAAAATTGAATTTATTGACTACAAGAACATTCAACTGTTGCGCCGGTTTATTACCGACCGCGGCAAGATTCTTCCACGCCGTACAACCGGAACCAGTGCCAAGTACCAGAGAATGCTTTCGCAGGCCATCAAGCGTGCACGCGAAATCGCGCTTCTCCCGTTTGTCGCTGACAACCATTAGTTAAGAACCCGGTTAAGAGAATGGGAGGCTACATTGTAAAATGTTGCCTCCCATTTTTGTTTATGGTTACTCTCTAACCACTAAACGCAAAAAGATATGCCTCTGACTGGATCGAATTGCAATCCCGCCAGAGGCATTCGTATTACTTACGTGTGGACTTTATGAGCTGCAGTAAGTCAGCAGGTACCGTTTTGAGCACAGATGTAGCCTGCACGATATCGACACCCACAACATTCGTCCCAACCAGAGCTGCCATCTTGCCGAACTCACGATTGTTGACCAGATCAGCAGCCTTCATACCAACACGCATCCCGAGAACACGGTCAAATAAGGTTGGTGCACCGCCACGATGTACATGCCCAACAACCGCATGTCGGCTTTCCCAGCCTGTCCGCTTCTCAATTTCACTTGCCAGATATTCTCCAACATTGCGGTTGGATAGGTTTACGTGACCAAATGAATCTACGACGGTTTCAGAATCGTCTGTTGGAATGTTAGTTCCTTCGGATGCAACAATAAGCGCGTACTTCTTACCACGTGCCCGGACACTGGTTAGGTGTGCGCACATCGCTTCGACATCAAGTGGTTCTTCCGGCAGAGTAACCCAATCAGCTCCACCTGCCATTCCGACATACCAAGCAACCCATCCTGCATGGCGCCCCATGACCTCGAGGACGATGACACGCCTGTGTGAGCGTGCTGTATCGCGTAGTCGATCAATGGCATCTAGACCAACACCTGCGGCAGTATCAAAGCCAAAGGTAAAGTCTGTACAGCTAAGGTCATTGTCCATTGTTTTTGGAACGCCGACGGTTGGAACGCCATGTTGTGAATACAACTTTGCGGCAACGCCAAGGGTGTCTTCTCCGCCACATGCAACAATAGCATCAAACTTTGCTGACTTGATGTTGGCCAAAACGGCATTCAAGTCATCTGGGTTCTTGAAGGGATTTGTTCTGGATGATCCGAGCATGGTGCCGCCCTGATAGATAATCTCTTCAACGTCTGTAAGTCCTAGGGGCTCGTAATTGGCTTTGACTAAGCCTCTCCATCCCTCTTGAATACCAACACACTCAAATCCAAGCTCAATTCCACGATACACAACGCCACGGATTGCAGGATTCAGTCCTGGACAATCTCCACCGCCTGTCAAGATTCCAACTTTCATTCTTATCCTCCACTAGATGTCATTTGCGTGCGGAACTAGCAATCCATACTTGCCATCAGCACGACGATACAGGAGTTTGACGTCTCCTGAGTCGATGTCCTGAAACAGGAAAAAGTCATGATCTGACAATTCCATTTCCAAGACAACTTTGTTTAATTCCAATCGACGAATTGGAAAATGCTTTTCACGTACAACCAGATCATCGCGGTTTCGATCAGGTGCAAGAGGAGCCTGATATTTGGCTAGCTGTGACTCAAGAAAGTCAGCAGCCAAGACGACGGAATCAATCATCGTTGATCCCAATTTCTCACACCTGACAGTCATCCCGTCGGCAACAATAACAAGTTCTGCCTTGAACCAGTCATTCTTCTTCCGAATAGATACAACGGAAGAGTCTGTCCTAGCAAAGCGTCTTGTAAGGGCGTTGATTCTGTCAACAACGAACGCTGAATCTACTTCATTCACCGTGAAATCAGACTCAATAACTGGAATATTCATCTAGCGATACACCATTGCCACTGCATGCGCAGCGATGCCATCACCGTTACCAAGAGCCCCCAAGCCTTCATTTGTTGTAGCCTTTATACTGACTCTATCTATAGAAACGCCAAGGATTTGGCTAATATGCGCACGCATTTCAACAGCTCTTGGCATGAGTTTTGGAGCTTCCGCAATTACCGTTGCATCGACATTTCCGACTGACCATCCATGCGCCTTAAGCAGCTGGTGAACTTCCGTAAGGAACTCTGATGATGCACGCCCCTTGTGTCTGTCATCGGACGGCGGGAAGTGAACGCCAATGTCTCCAAGCGCTACCGCACCCAATAGAGCATCACAGATAGCATGCAGCAAGACATCTGCGTCAGAGTGCCCTATGAGCCCCACATCACTTTCTGTAAAGTGAATTCCACCAAGGTGGCACTCACGCGCTTGCGAAGTCTGATGGATGTCATATCCAAAGCCGGTTCTGTATTCCATTTGCTTAGATGTCCGTAAGATTTGGCCAGCGAGTGCTATGTCCTCGGCGTATGTAACCTTTATATTATTGCGGTCTCCCGTTACATGAACAACTGGTTTAGCAAGTAATGTTGCCATGTGTGTGTCATCTGTGACATCAACCAAAAGGGCATCAGCCGCCGATTTTCCTGCTCTCCAACAGGATAACCGAATAACCTGAGGAGTTTGTAATGCGGTTAGATTTGCCCGATCAATCCGTTCTTCTTCATGATTGTTTCGTGTTCTGACGAGGGTCTCAACGACTGGAAGAGACAAACATGCACAATCATGGCCACGGGCAGCCGTACACACTGCGTTAATCAAAGCGGGAGTGATACACGGACGTGCTCCATCATGGACGGCGATATAATCCGTGTCAATCGCATCACACACGTT
>CAIRTT010000227.1 GCA_903881535.1 uncultured Armatimonadota bacterium | reverse complement strand
CTCCCTCTCTCCCTCCTGTTTGCACCTTAGTCAAAGCTGAAGGTCAGGCCTGGAGTGCAGATGCCCGGCCCCTGTCGCCAGTTATACCGCCACATGAGCCACTCTCCCGCGGCGATATCCCGGTTAGCATAAAGCACAAACCACACGCGCCCAGCATTATCCAGCCATGCTGTATGGCGCTCGAGGTTGCAGTTGATGTCAGGACCCTCTTCATCCCTCCCGTTCATAAACGGCCCCGCATTGTTGTTGTTTATCATCCACTCAATCGTGCGCTCCGCTGTCGGTGCAGCATCACATAAAAAAGCACCAACGATGCGTTTACAACCAAATGCGCTGATTCCGTAGCGAGTAGCGTAGATGCGGCGCAACCTCCCGGTATCAGAACGGGGGATATACTCTCCTCCGTACACTTGTGCGACATCACCCCTCTTTAGGGCTTTTCTAACCTGGACTCCCACACCCATTTCTGCCTGCGGCAGCATCACGGCAGGAGGCATCGATTTCCCTTGCAGATCCGGGTGGTTCCTGTAGGCCACTTCCATGGACTGCACGGGCCCGCCAGCCAAGACTATCCCCGTGCCATCCCGGAGCGCGAGCGAGTGCTGGGGGGAGAAGAACGGGAGTGTGTTGGCAGCATGCAGCATTGCCGCTAGTGACCCCATCCGCGCCTTCGGGTCTGGGTTCAGCAAGTCAGCAAGGAGGGCTGAAACCCGATCGACCGTGATGTGCTGTGTTATCTGAACGCCGGAATCGACAACACTCACCATTAAGCGTTTAATGCCTGACGGACCATCTCTAGCTGCCTGGCATGCGCTGGTCTCCCAGGATTCAGGAGTTTGCTTTCGCGGGTCGTGGCACAACCGTTTGAGCACAGATCTGGCAGCCGCGTACATGTCATGGGGAAAGGCCTGGCCCGTTTCAAGCTTCCCCTCGAACTTCGCCTCCTGATCTGCGTATCCAAATGTTGCCCCTCCTCCTAGGCGGCCCAAGCCCCTGCCTTGATTGGTGAGGCCCCGAATATAATCTGTGACCCGTTGCACGGAAATCAGAAATAGGCTGGATTCCTTATCTTTGCACCCACGAAGTTTGCGTGACGGCACAGCGGCAGGTTTGCCGTCTGGAGTGAAAGCTGCCGTCACTTTCCGACTCAGAGCGACAGGCACGGCCTGAGCTTGTTGCTCGCTGTCATTCCTTTTAGGAAACACGGTCGCGTGGCCTAAATCCCAAACCGCAAGACGCCAGTCGTCCCTTACGCCCGTGTTGGCGGGTTTGACGTCCATGACAGCAACCGATGCCGTATGTTCCAGCTCAAACATGAGTTGAAACCAGGGCCGCATCACCACATACTGAAATTCTTCCGCTAAAACACCTGTACGGCGCCATTCCTCCCCGTAACCTCTCATCACGTCGTCAAAGCATCGACCTACAAACTCCTCACAAAGGAAGATCAAAGATAGTCCATCAATGCCAGCGGTGGTGTGCCCCCAGAAGCAGCGCCCATTTTGGCGGCTCTCCCACAAGAAGGAGGGCTTTACGATGATGTCGCCAAATTCCGCGCGCTCCAGACGCTTCTCCAACAGGGCAAGGTTCATGCCCTCGCGCGCTAATGAGCTGTTCTTGATGTGGTCTGATGGCACCCCTTTAATTGATATCTTTAATGCAATCCTTGTCCCCTCTGAAACCAAGGAATTAATGTCCCGTACGGCGGTGGCAGAGATCGCAAGGGAGGAGCCGCCCGCGCCCACCACGGAGTGCAGTGACAGCCCCTTCTTTTGGTGCTCTTGCATGATCTTGAGAGCATGGTCTGCCATCTTCTTGTCCAGCCCTTTGGTTAACATGATAGCCAGCAGCTCTTTCCGTTTTTCTGCGTCAGGATCGGCTTCTTCAGCAACGAGTGCTGCATGCTCAGGACTGCCAACAAATCTCCGAACCGGCGGTTGCGGATCGCCGTCCACGTCCTTGAGGTCAAAGTCAGTGAGCTTCGAGCAGTCGCCGCCTGCCTTTTGAAGCATGTCGTGGCCATGCTCGATGGCACGCAGCAGCTCCCCTGCCAGCTGCTGTTTCTCCACTCGTTCCTTTTGAACTCGGAGCAGATAATTATGTATGGCACGCGCCTGTCGGCGGTTCAGTGCAAACTGCACGGCATGCTCCTCGAAATCAGAGCGGCTCTTTGCAACGCACTGCTCCTCCGTTCCAAGTTCAGTTGCCAGCTCCCAGGCAACACGTGTCTGCATGCCCTGATCGACCTGATACGTCAAGACTGGCAATCCCACTTTACTCGCGTCGCTGGCTGTCGTGTGGATGCCACAGGGCTCCACTGAGTCAAAGGCAGCCCCGTTCCCGTCCTCTCCAGCTGCGCTGAGCATGGCCAAGAAGTAAGGCTTTTTTTGAGCCGAGCGAAAGAGGACCCGGTATTCATCAAAGTGAAGCGCGGCCTCGGCGTTGTATTGCTTGATCCACCGCCTTATCCGCATTTTCATGCTCCTGGGCTTGCTTAACAGGAGCAGGCACGAGTTGTCGACACGACTCACGATTCCAAGCCACATCATGAACATGGCTCGAGTAATCCTGTTCACCATTCCAGGAAAGACGAAGATGAAGCACCAATCGGACGAAGGAAGATTGAAATACTTTCGGGTTAGGCCCAGGTTGGCACTTGTATGCCCTGGGTGGCCCTGCGGCGGCTGGTAGCAAGAAATTACAGCCACGCGCTCCCTATTTGCCTCCAACTCCATCCTCTGG
>CAIRTT010000226.1 GCA_903881535.1 uncultured Armatimonadota bacterium | reverse complement strand
GCCTGCGGAGCAGTCCAGCCGCATTGGGTATGAGCTTTACAAGATATTGATTGCGGCAGGGTGTCCATCCGATGTTTTGCAGTTCCTCCCCGGGGATGGCGAGGTCATCGGACCAAAGCTCGTGGGAGATCCGCGCACGGCTGTGATTGCATTTACGGGTTCGCGTCCGGTGGGGCTGTCGATTATCCGTAGCGCTGCGGATGTGCATCCAGGGCAGCGTGAAATCAAGCGTGTTGTGGCGGAGCTCGGCGGTAAGAATGCGATTATTGTTGATGAAGACGCTGACCTTGATGAAGCGGTGCTTGGTGCATTGCAGTCAGCGACGGGATTCTCCGGGCAGAAGTGTTCGGCGTGTTCGCGTGTTTTGGTTATTGGAACGGCGTATGAGCCATTTTGCGAGCGTCTAGCGGAGGCGGTCAAGACGGTTAAGATTGGGCCAGCGGAGGATCCAGCAACGACGATGCCTCCGGTGGTGGATCGGGACTCCCAGGCGCGTGTGCTCCGCTATGCGGAAATCGCGAAGCGCGAAGGCAAGCTGCTCGGAGAGCAAGCGGTTCCAGCGGGCCTTGATGGCTATTATGTGCCAGTTGTGATTGCAAAGGACTGTGATCCGAAGGGGCAGCTCTGTCAAGAAGAGGTGTTTGGCCCGGTGGTTGCGGTGATGCCGGTGGCGACACTCGATGAGGCATTGGATATCGCAGATAACACTATCTATGCATTGACGGGTGGTTTGTATAGCCGTTCGCCGCAGAACATCGCGCGTGTCCGCCGCGAGATGCGGGTGGGGAATCTGTACATCAACCGGAAGATCACGGGTGCGGTTGTTGATCGTCAGCCATTTGGGGGTGCCCGGATGAGTGGTGTTGGCAGTAAGGCGGGTGGGCCTGACTATCTCTTGCAA
Source organism: uncultured Armatimonadota bacterium (assembly GCA_903881535.1). Lineage (GTDB taxonomy): Bacteria > Armatimonadota > Armatimonadia > Armatimonadales > Armatimonadaceae > CAIRTT01. The sequence goes on along the minus strand of CAIRTT010000226.1, from coordinate 16,429 downwards.
TTCCTGGTGCCAAGGACGATCACTGAGTCGGTGATGCGTCGTGGGTTTGCACCAACCGAAGACTAAGCGTTTCGTTTTATTGGTACGGTCCCGGAGTGTCATTCGATGCTCCGGGACTGTTTCTGTATTTACTCAATGTGGTTTAGACGCTGTCTAGCAGATAGTTAACACCCGTGACGGTCTCAAAATCTCTGTTGGCCTATTGGTTACTTCACAGTCTGTAAGCAACTCGTTGCACTGACTTATCTAAGTAGTTAACCTTCCCGAACCTTTGCGTGGCGTTGGTCTCAGTTTAGACGCTGTCTAGCAGAAGGCTAATGCACATGAAGCAACTCCAAAGCTGGTTCAGCCGTTTGGTTACTTCACAGTCTGTAAGCAAGTCGTTGCACTGACTTATCTAAGTTGTTTCTTCCACCGAACCTTTGCGTGATGTCCATCTCAATTTAGACGCTGTCTATTAGGTGGTCAATGCACGTGAAGCATTTCCAAAGCCTAATCTGCCATCAGGTTGTTCATAACGTGTAATGAAGTAGTTGCTCGTACTTATGCGAGTTGTTTCATCTACCTAACCTTTGCGTATCATTGGTCTTATCTGAGATGCTGTCCAGCCATAGCTTAGAGGACCAAGCTACTCAAAAGCTCGATCCATGGCCTGGTTACTTCACTGTTTGTAAGCAAGTCGTTGCACTGACTTATCTAAGTTGTGTCTTCCACCGAACCTTTGCGTGGCATCCATCTCAATTTAGACGCTGTCTACTAGGTGGTTAATGAACATGAAGTATCTCAAAAACCCAATCGACTTATTCGTTACTTCACTGTTTGTAAGAAAATCGTTGCTCTTAGTTATGCAAAAAGTTATTTTTGTCAAACCTTTGCGTGGCATCCATCTCAATTTAGACGCTGTCTAATAGCACTGGATGCAATTCACGTTTCTCAAAAGCTCGATCCACCACCACGTTACTTCGCACCCTGTAAGCAAGTTATTGCGTGTTACTATGCAAGTAGTTATTTTATATGAACCTTTGCGTGACATGCATTTGGTGAATGCACATGAAGCAGTTCCGATGCTTGTCCAAGCTCTCTTGGCTAGTCATGTAACGTGGCTACATCACTCCGTGAGCACTTTAGTCAAGAGGGGCGTGACTAGAAAAGCAAAGAGATCAAACACAAGGGGTCTTAGATCGAAAGGATGCCTCAAGGACAAAACCTGCCTTGAAAACCGAATAAGAGACTTATCTGCAACTGCTGAACAAGTAGGAGAGATGCTATGTGTTAGCGGTACATAGCATGGCATGTGCCTAAGCATCCAACTAAAACAGACTAGTGTGTTTTTGAAGGTTTGAATAAAGAAGTCAATTGTGAAATCAACGCAGTAGTTCTTAACTTCCGTTAATTCGACCCAAACGATAACCAAAAGTGCCTTGAAAACAATCCTAAAGCCAGTTTGAAAATGCACCGCAATGACTAAACTTTTCTAAACTTTCACCTGCCCGGTCATTGACGGTGACTTGTACCCATAATATTGGGTACTTCTTATAGGTAATATCCCGTTACACGAGACAAAAAAACGATTTATGAAAATGCAAGTGTCAGTCAAAGTTGCGTGGTGTGTCGGCCGTGTCGTCGCAATGACATTGTTGATTTCTTCCGCACTGGGATCATCGGCACTTGCCGATACCCATCAATTCGACTTTCATGGAACGGATACCTCGAGCGCATCCGCCGGGAATGTGGATGTTACGTTTCAAATCACAGGAGACAAGCAAGGCGCAAACATTGATGTTTCCGCTGTAGAAATTCTCGTCATCGATGGAGCATCCTCTGCGACGAACCTCTTCGCGGCTCTCGGGATGTACCAGCTCAAACCTGGCATAAGTGGACTGAAATTCCCTGTGACCGGAGTGACATCGCAGCCCACATCCATCACCATCACAAATGGGCGTGATACCGATCTTCCCGGGAACGTTTGGAAGCTGGATCTAAACGGTAAAACGGCATCATTGCGGACACATGGTGAAGCCATGGATGTCATCTTCAAGGGATCACTTACACCTAAGCCAATAGATAAGGCAACGGCTGAAGATTCCAAGACGATGTATATCGTTGGGGGCATCATCGGTGCCGCGACCATTGGAACGGGTATCTATCTCCTCATGGAAACTGGAAAACGAAAAGAGCGCCACCGTAAACGGCGACGCTCCCTCATGGTCAAGGATCCTAACGAAAAAACGGATGATGCCTAACTCCGCTAAGTTCCCTGCTTAATGCCCTTTTGGCCCGCCTGGTCCACCCCCGAGCCGGGGCTTTCTAAGCAACATCACCATCGGGGCCGCAAGCAGGAACGCGACCAGAATCAGCTGAAAGCCGTTGTTAAAAGCCATCATCGCCGCCTCGCGGTCAACCAACATCTGAACAATCGCCGGAGCCGCCTTCTGTGCATCTGCAGGACTGTTCCCAGCACCGATTAGCAACCCTGTCGCACCTTGCAAGCGCTCTCCGAGCGCCGCACTTCCATAGGTCAACTGATCGGCAAGCTGGTTCTGATGCGTCTTGATACTCCCAGCCAGATGCGTTCCCAGAACCGCAATCCCAAATGAGCCGCCCAGCTGACGCGTCAGACTGATAAGCCCCGCGCCCTGCTGCGTCTCGTGAGGCTCCATACCCGCAAACGCAATCTGATTAATCGGCGCAAATAGAAACCCAAGCCCCAAGCCACGCACCGCTAACGCAAATGTCAAGTCATCCGTGCCCGTCGCAGTTGTAAGGTGGCCTAACTGCCACATCGATGTACTGAACAACCCAACGCCAATAAACACCAACACGCGTGGGTCGACCTTGTCGGCAATCGATCCGCTGAGCAACCTCCCACAAATCAACACGCCGACAATCGTCGCAAGGCCTCCTGGGAGCAGGGAAAGCCCTGTCGCTGTAGGCGTCAAATGCAGAATGTTCTGTGTAAAGAGTGGGTATAGGAAGAGCCCACCGTAGAGACCGAAGCCGAGCGACAGAAACAAGTAAAGCGATGTCCTGAGCTGGTGGTTTTTCAACACCCTGAAGTCAATCACTGGGGCCTTATTCTTCGGACTCAGCTGCCAGAAAATCAACCAGACAAGCGAAACGCCAGCAATAATCGCAAGCCTTGTAATGAACTCACTCTGAAACCAGTCATCCTTCTGGCCTTCCTCTAGCACATACTGGAAGCTGGCAAGTCCTACTGTGAGTAAACAAATTCCAAGCCAATCCGGGCGCCGGCTGGCATTTGGATTCTGAAAAGGCGAATCCTTCAGATACGCACTCACTGGAATCATCGCGATAAGGCCCAGAGGGACATTCACAAAGAACACCCAGCCCCAAGTGTAGTTATCTGTGATCCATCCACCCAGCGTCGGGCCAAGCGTCGGCGCAACCACAATCCCAATCATGAAGAACGCCTGAACCATGCCCTGCTGCGCCCTTGGGAAGATCTCACGCAGCGTTGCCTGCGCCGTCGACAGCAAGGCCGCACCACCGGCACCCTGAATAATCCGCCAGACCACCATTTGGCCAAGGCTGGTCGCAATGCCGCAGAAGAACGATGCCAGAATAAACAGCGCAATCGAGCCAATCAGGTAGTTTCGACGACCAAAGAGTCCCGATAGAAATGCCGTCATCGGGAGCACAACGACATTGCTCAAAATGTAGCCCGTCGCGACCCACGCGATTTCCTGGGGCGTCGCATTGAGGTTTCCAGCCATCTGAGGCATCGCCACATTCACAATCGTCGTGTCGAGGACCTCCATGACCGCCGCGCCCCAAAGGCCGGCGAAGATCCACCACCGATGCGGGCTTAAACCAACATCCGGGTCAAGCGGCACTGCCGCTGGTTTCTCCACTCTATTGCTTTCCACTGGATGCTGGCTTGCCATTCCAGCCGGCAGGCACGCGCTCTGCGTGGTCTGTTTTGTCCGCGGTATCGATGGTCGTCGTCGTACTCATTCCCATCCGGATACCCGGGGTAGCCTTGGTGATCGCAATCCTCACCGGGATACGCTGGACGACCTTTGTGAAGTTGCCACTCGCATTGTCAGGAGGGAGCATCGCTGTCGTCGCACCCGTAGCCGTTCCGATACCTGCGATTACACCGGCGACTTTACCAGATGGAAGCGCATCCACATGGATTTCAACGGGTTGCCCAAGATGAATGTCCTTGATCTGGGTCTCCTTGAAGTTCGCGGTGATCCAAAGGGCATCCCCCTGGCTGATCGTCAAAATCGTCTGACCGGGGACAATGCTCGCTCCAACATTCGCCGTCTTCTTCAAGACGACACCGCTCTGCGCCGCCACCAAAATCGTGCGCTTGAGCAGCTCCTTCGCCGTCGCAACGCCTGCCTCTGCGGTTCTAACCGCATCCTTGGCCGTCTCCAGCGCTACAAAACGCACCGCCTGCTGACCCATCCCCGCCTCAACGATTTGTGCTTCAGCATCGCTAACATCCGCTGATGCGCGTGCTGCCTGCACACCAACAATGTCAACATCCACGCGGCGCTGCCCGGCAACCGCCGTCGCCAGCTGCCCGCGGGTCACATCGGTGGCACTCTTTGCCGTCCGCACAGCCGCATCCAAGACCTTCACTTGCGCTTCCGCTGCCGCGGCACGCTCCTTCGCCTCGACCGCCTGGCTCTCCGCCCCATCCAACTGGGATGCCGCAAGGCGAACCTGCTCACGGAGGGTATTTAGCGATGCACGCTCACGCGTAACGGCATCCGCCATGCTCTCGAGCTGCTGCTTTGTGACCGCTTGCTTTGCAAAAAGCTGCGTAAAGCGACCATGGTCACGCTCTGCGCGCTGGAGCTCGGCTTCGACACTTGGAATCCGTGCTTTGACCGCCGCAAGATTCGCAGCTGCCGACTGAACACCAGCTGTTGCAGTAACAGCAGCTGCCTTTGCCGCAGATGCCTGATTCTTACCACCCGCGAGTCCCGCCACCGCCTGCGCTGCCGCCGCTTCACTCGCTGCAACGCTTGCCTTTAGGGTTGCAATCCGCGTGGCTGTGTCATCCGCCGATGCCTTAACGCCCGCCTCAGCAGCCTTGATTTTCGTCATCGAAACGCTTTTGGTGGCCTGTGCTTTTGCCATCGCAGCCGTGTCCGACACCTCCTGCAGCGTCAGCTGTGCCTCAGCCTGACGCACATTTCCTTTTGCGACCAGCAATGCTGACTCAGCAGACTGCAGCGCCGCCCTTTGTGCCGTGTCATCCAAAATGGCGACGACCTCGCCGGCAGTAACCACATCACCTTCGGCGACCATCAGCTGGGAAAGCGTGCCACCCACCGTCGGGCTGACTTGAACGATGTTTCCCGTTACATAGGCATCGTCCGTGGCGACGTGGGTCTGCGACCAAAGATAGTAACGCCCGCCAAAGAAGATGCCCGCAGCGGCGGCGATAATACCAAAGGCACGCGCTGCATTCGGGCTTCGCTTGGCAGCGGGTGCTGCAGGGGTTGGTTGTGTACTCATAGCTGGGTTCCAGTGGCGTTTATCAGTGCTGCCTTTGCAGCGATGGCTTCGTATTCTGTATCGATGGCTTGGGCTTCTGCCCGGACCTGTGCGACCTGCGCATCGAGGAGGTCAAGATAACTTCCAACCTGACCCTTATAGCGGGTCTCGGCGATATCCCTGGCCTCGGTAGCGTAGGAAAGCGCTTCCTTTGCACCATTCGCGACCGATAAGGCGTGCATCCAAGCGATATGGGCCTGTGTTACATCCAGAGCGACTGCATTCCGAATACGTGCATATTCAAGCTTTGTAGCAGCTGCCTGCTGAGCTGCTTCATCCGTACGGGCATTTGTCAAACCACCATCCATGATCGGGATGGTGATCCCAATCGAAAGTGCGCCAACACGCTCCCGTGGAGTTTGAAAGGAGAATGTTGGATATTGTGTCGCCTGCGCCTGAATCCCGACAACGGGTTTGTTCGCCGTCCCAGCCAATCGAATTCCAAGCTCGGCAGCACGTGTTAACACCTCAGCCCGCAGGACATCATCCCTGAGTATGGCTGCTCCATCCGCGAGGGCTGCGACAGGCTTTTGGACTTCTTGAAGCTTAATGGGAGCAAGGTCTACAGCTGCGCTGAGGTCGATGTCGACGAGGTTGTTAAATGTCGCCCGTCCTGCTGCCTCTGCACTGACCATCGTTGAGAGCTGGATGTTGGCATCCACCACGGCCGTCTTCGCACGTAGCAACTCAACTTTCTGCCCGATTCCCTGATCAAAGAATGCCTGTGCAAGCTCAAGATGGGCATCCGCGCTCTTCACGGCAAGCTGAGCCGCCCGCACCCGAGCCTTGCTCTTCAGGACCATAACGTAGGTTTGCACCGTCAGGAGCGCGCGTTGTCTCTTAGCTCCGGATGCGGCAAATGTATCCGCAAGCTGCTGCAGCTGAGCCTGTGACACGGACATCCGGATCTGTCCGCTGACATCGATGCGCTGCGTTGCGGTCAGCTGATATGTCTCGATGTGATTTGGCAGTGTCTGAACCGGCGGGGCGCCCGGTACAAATCCAATGCGCGTGGCCTGGTCAAAACGAGATAGATTGGCATTCCCGCTGATTTGCACACGTCCCTGCGAGCGCGCAACGCTGATGCGTGCCTGGTCGGCTGCGACAACCTTACCGGCGATCTGCACAGATGCACTCTTCTTAAGACTGGCCGCAACGGCCGTTTCCAGACTGAAGGCAACCGGTGGCGCCTGCGCCTGGATCGCGATCGGAGTAACAAACACTATGGGCATTCAGGGAGCCTGCTTTCAATCATCTTCATCATGTAAGTGGTTAGTTGCTCGACCAGCGTCTCGGCAGCTTCCGGGCTACGGGATGCCAGGCAGTCGTACTCGCGGTCGCGGAAAATCGAGATGCACGTTCGCGCATAGAGCTCTGGGTCGGCATTTGGGCGGAAGACACCGCTTGCCTGCCCGCAGCGGACGATGCCCATAAACGTATTCAAAATGTGGCCATGGGCGGCGATGTAATCCGGGTGCTCCAGAATTTGGCGGGTGAGTGCGCCTACGAGAGGGCGTTCGCCATCGATGAAGCGTGTTGTCAAAATGTGCTGGAGGAGGTTCCGCAGGCGGACATCGGCTGATTCGAACTGTGCCTGGGAATCCAGCCACTCCTGAACTTGCGCCATTTTGTCGACGATGCTCGCAACGGTCAACGCTTCTTTATTTGGGAAGTACGCATAGAGAGTCGGTTTGGTGATGCCCGCGTGTTCGGCGAGCTGATCCATGGTCAGCGCATCGTAGCCGATGGCATCCACCATTTCAGCCGCGGCACGCATGATCGAGCAGCGCCGCTCCATCCGCTGACGGGCACGGAGTCCAATGTCATTTTCTTTACTCACGGGTAAACCTTATTGGATAACGCCTGTTAATGTCAAGAGGTAGCACGGCTATTTGGCATCAAAGGGTGGTTTTGCACTGTTTTGTCTCTTGAACGTGTCATTTAACGTTTTTCCTAACCAATGAGCCGAGGACTGGGTAAGATAACCTCCGTGCTTACACATCTCGTTGAACGTATCAAAGCACTGCCTGCTCCTGCGATGATCGGTATCACGGGACGGGTTGCCGTGGGGAAGTCGACATTCGCGCAGAACCTCGCCACGATGCTGACAGCTAATGGTTCTAATGCTGCGGTGCTCAACACGGATGGCTATATCTACCCGACGGCGCAGCTGGAAGCCTGGGACCTGATGTCAAAAAAGGGGCGCTTTCAGACGCACGATCTGCTCGGGTTTCTGACAGATTTGGATGCATGGAAGCGCGGCGATGCACTTTCTGTTCCGGTTTATGACCATGAGGTTTATGACCGCCTTCCTAACAAGGCCGCATTGCCATCTTCAGAAATTTTGATCGTGGAAGGGCTGCTCGCAGCGCATCCACAGGTCGCACACACGCTTGATTATCGTATTTTTCTGGATGCCACTGAGCCTGATTACGTCTACGCCTGGTTTTTCGAGCGTTGTCTCCGCTTCTTTCCGGGGCAAAATCAACGCATCGAGGACGCATGGGTCAACATCAATGAAAAGACGTATGCTGATGAGACCTGCCACGCGCAACACGATGCGGATAGCGTGGTGGTTTTCGACAGGAATCATGGCATATGGCAGATAACACATCACTCGTAGGAAAGCGCATCACCCTCTGTGCCACCGGGAGCGTAGCCGCCTATCGCGCCGCTGACATCTGCAGTAAGCTGGTCCAAGCCGGCGTAACCGTGCTTCCACTAATGACCGAGAGCGCGACGGCATTTCTCCATCCAAGGACGCTAGCGACGCTTGCCGGCCAGGCGTGTTATGCATCCCTCTCTGAAGATGATGGCGGCTCAACCGGAATCGTTCACATCACGCGTGGCCAGGAAACCGACATCATTCTGATTGCCCCTGCATCCGCGAACACCCTGGCGAATCTTGCCCATGGCTTGTGTAGCGACATCGTGTCCGCGACCTGCCTTGCGGCGACGGTACCGGTTGTGGTCAGTCCGGCGATGAACACGCAAATGTGGGAGCATCCGGCCACACAAGCCAATGTCGCTCTGTTAATGAATCGTGGCATAAAGTTCATCCCAACGCGTCATGGTCAGCTGGCCTGCCGTGCGGTCGGGGATGGCAAAATCGCTGAAACGGAAGACATCCTCTCATTCCTAAACGCGTTGTTTGTCGCTCAACAAGACCAGCCCCTAAAAGGCAAGCGCGTGCTGATTACGGCCGGTGGAACCCGCGAGCCCATCGATGCTGTGCGTTTCATCGGCAATGCCAGCTCTGGCAAAATGGGCGCGGCGCTGGCGCAAGCGGCTCTGGACTTTGGAGCCTCTGTCGATGTCATTTGTGGACCAGGTGTTGTCCCGATGCCTGCCGGTATCAATCGCGTTGATGTTACGACGACGAATGACCTTCTGGATGCATCGCGCCCCATCGCCAAGACTGCAGATTTGGTCATTATGGCCGCTGCGCCTGCTGACTATCGTGTTGCGAATCAAGTTGCTGGCAAGCACAAAAAATCCGATGGCCCTCCGGTACTGGAGCTGGTGGAAAACCCGGATGTGCTTATGCAGATTGTTGCGTCACGTCGGCCAGAGCAGCTCATTGTTGGGTTTGCGGCAGAGGTTGGAGATCCAGCTCCGGAAGCCATTCGTAAATGCGCAGACAAAGGCTGTGACTTTGTTGTTGGAAACAATATAGCGAGTGAGCATGGCGCTTTTGGCTCAGAGACGACGCAGCTGGTGCTCTGCAACGCGCAGACTGTCGTAAGCCGTTTCGAACCTTCGACAAAGACCATCGCTGCAGAGCAGCTCATGCAACTCTTGGTGAGTGCGTTGCTCGAGCGGCAGATGCTGTCCGTCTAACCTCGTATCCGGGTGATGTTGTCTATCAAGCGGACACCATTTAGTTTAGCTGCGCCAAGGACTGCAATGGCGATACTTTCGGGTGTCAATTGCCCTAAAGTTGCACCATCTCGGATGGCGATATAGTCGACCGCCCAGCCGTGCTCCTCAAGAAATGTGGTCGTTGTGGCTTCTGCTTCATCGGGTGGAGTGCCGTCCAATACCAGCTGCAACGTATCCTGAAGCCCGCGGTATAGCTGGCTTGCCTGGAGTTTTGCATCGGGCGAAAGATAGCGGTTCCGGCTGCTTAGCGCAAGCCCGGATACCTCGCGGCACGTTGGGATGGCATCCAGATGAATCGGCATATTGAAGTCGTCAATCATCTGCTCAATAACCCGCATTTGCTGCAGATCTTTGCTGCCAAATGCCACCATCGATGGCTCAACAATCTGAAAGAGCTTTAGACACACGGTTGCAACGCCATCAAAGTGCCCGGGGCGAAAGTGACCCTCGAGGCCGTTTGCCATGCTGCCTGCGATGACCTTTGTGGATGCGCCTGCTGGGTACATCTCTTCGACACTCGGCACGAAAACCGAAGAACAGCCTTCCTTTTCTAGCAGCCTAAGGTCATCATCCAAAGTGCGGGGATACTTCGTAAAGTCATCCGTCGGGGCAAACTGTGTTGGATTCACAAAGATACTCACCACCGAATGGTTTGCTGACAGGCGAGCATATTCCAAGCATGCCATGTGTCCATCGTGCAGATTACCCATCGTCGGTGCAAAGCCGACTGAGCCGCGCAGCCCTTCACGCCACTCTCGAAATGTTGCGATTGTGTAGAAGACCTTCATGCGTAGCATTCGCTTTCCGCTGGAAAAGTAGCATTCTTGACAGCATCCACGTAGGCCTTGATAGCATCCTGGATAGTGTTGGTTCCCGCCGCAAAGTTGCGTGCAAACTTGGGGGGCTTCGCTGTCCAGCCAAGGATGTCGTGGAGGACCATCACCTGACCGTGAGCATCTGGTCCCGCTCCGATTCCGATCACTGGAATCTTGCTCTCACTTGCCAGCATGCATCCAACAGCGGCTGGTACGCACTCGAGCACGACCATCGCGGCACCAGCATCCGTTACCGCAGCCAGGTCCAGTTTCAGCTGCTCAATGGCAGCATCCGTGCGACCTTGCACGCGAAACCCGCCAAAGGCGTGGACAGACTGTGGCGTCATCCCGATATGCCCGACAACGGGAACGCCACGCTCGACTAAAAACCGAATCGTGGGTGCCATCGGGGCACCCCCTTCGAGCTTCACCGCATGTGCACCGGCTTGCATGAGTGTGGCCGCAGCGCGCATCGCATCCTCCGGCGATGCCTGATAACTGCCAAAGGGCATGTCCCCTAAAATGACCGAGTCGACATTCCCGCGGGCAACACACGCCGTGTGGTACGCGATATCCGCGACTGTGACAGGCAAGGTGTCTGTGTGCCCCTGAATAACCATCCCCAGCGAGTCACCAACGAGCAAAATATCGACGTCGGCCTTCGATGCGTACCCGGCAAACATCGCGTCATACGCCGTCAACATCACAAGGCGCTCGCCGCGCATGCCCGCTGCGCCAAGCTTCATTAGGGTCTTCATGCTTTTGGGCTTTCTGGTGTTTCCAAGCCAAGATGCCCACCGCCGACCAGCCATGCATCAAAGGCATTGTCATCATTTACAAAAATGTACTTTGGCTTTATGGCTTCATCGGTGAGGACAAACGCCGCAACGATGACCTTGTCACCCTTGTGGATCAAATGGGCGCCGGCACCGTTAATGATGACATCCCGCCTGCCTTCGACTCCGCGGATGGCGTAGGTCTCCAGCCGGGCTCCATTTGTAATATCCCAGACGGCGACTTGTTGGCCCTCAACGATGTCGACCATGTCCATGAGGTCGGGTGGTAGGAGGATGCTTCCGATGTAGTCGATGTTGGCATCGGTGATGGTTGCGCGGTGGATTTTTGAGGAGCAGATGGTTCGGAAGGTCATTGGGAAGGAATTCTACGGTTGTCCGCTAGCGTGAAGTGTTAACAGATGTCTGTGAAGTGTGCAGGCGATGCGTTGCGCCTGACATAACAATCCTGAATGCAGGCGCTAAACAGTTGCCTGCATGTTCAATGAATGCTGTCGGACGACGCGTGTTGAAATCGAACTATGCGCCGACCTTTGCTGCAATATCATCCAAGTCCGGTTGTAGCAGCGCCTTTTCATCATCCGCTGTGACCAGCTGGAGCTGTTCCTTTGCGGCTGCAAGCGCCGTGCGGGCATCATCCAAATTGCCAAGCACCCAGTTAGCGCGCGCAATCGCTTCGTACGCATAGCCAATATAGAACGAAAGACCAGATGCGCTGGCTGTTACCAGACTGAGATTGCCATAGTCAAGTGCGATTGCACCATTGCCGGCAAGGGCATGGACACGGCTCAGCTGCCAGTCGGCGATGGAACGGTTCTGGGGTGTTGCATCATCCCGGTGACGCCAATGCCAGCTGCTCGCATGCGCTGCATCCAGCATTTTGCGAACGTCTTCATCGGTTCGCACCTTTAGATCAATAAAGTCCCACGCATAGTTAAACGCAGCTGCGGCAAACTTTTTATGACCAAGAGGGGCATCAAATTCTGGTTCGTTACTCACTTTTGTTTCGTCCTTGGCTTCGGAGCCGATGATGCTACCGGTGCAGCCGTCCATGCGGTTCCCGCAGAGGCGCCATCCGTTGGAATCACCTGCAAAACACCCTTGAAGCCAACCGCTGCAATCCATTTGCCATCCGGGCTTGCCGCAAGTCCGTAGACCCAATCCACCTGCTTGCCGACTTCCTTCGACTTCTCATCCGATGCCAGGCTCACCTTTTGAATGCTGCCACCCTCGCCGGCCACATAGGCAGTCGTACCAACGATAGCCATCGCAAACACATCCCCGATCAGACCATGCTCCGCATACCGAGTGTGCCCTTGCGTGAAGAAGCGGGTCTCCATATCGCCGGCATCCCCGGTCTCAGCTTTTGCCTTCTCCGGATTCCACGTCTGAATCCACTGGCCACCACCCACGGTGACAAACCCTGTAGCTGCATCCGTGGCAATCGCAAACACCGGCGCCTGACCCCGATACCGACCATTGTTCCGGTTGTGCCCGTTGTAGGTGGTGTAGAGTGTGCCATCTGTTGCATCGTAGACCTTCACAACCTTGTCCCGGCCGGTGCTCGCCACAAACTGACCATTGGCTGAAAACGCCAAACCTGTGATCTGGTCTGCATGAACTTTACTGGTCCAGAGCTGTTTTGCCGTCGCCAGCTCGACACAAACCACGCTGCCATCCGCGCAGCCCGCCGCAACACGAAGGCCATCCGGGCTAACCGCAACACTGGATGCCACATCCGGAAACGTGGTCAGCACCCCAGTCCTGCGGCCCACTTTGACACTGACCACGGCCGCTTCGCCGTACTCGCCGGGGATGCCTCCAGCGATAACAAGCTGATCTGCATTTAGCCACTGAATCACCCGGATGCGTTCTGGCAAACCTCCAGCGCGCTTTACCAATGCGCCGGTAGCACGGTTCCAAATCAAGACCTCACGGTAGCCGCCGGTTGCAATCGTGTTTCCATCCGGGCTGAACGCGACCGCTGCGAGCGGGGGAGGAGCCGAATACGTTGCAGGCGCGGCTGGATGGCTCCGAGGACCCATCAGCTTGACCAATGGAACCTTTGGATCGACACCCGGCGCCTTCGCACCTTCGTTTATCCACATCCGAATCGCGTTGACCATGACTGGAGGCAGCTTTTCGCCGCCCTGTGGCATCCGCTTGTCGATGTCAGTGCTGACCATCCGGCTGTAAACCAGAGAGTGTTCAGCATCCCGTGCCGCAACCGATGAGCGTCCACTCGCCCCCGGGCGCATCATCGCCTCGAGCGTATGCATCCGGTACCCGCCAAGCGCTGTCCGCTCGCCGTGGCAGGCGATACAGTTTTTGACCACAATCGGTGCGATGTCCTGAACGAAGTTTTGTTCCGCACGCGCCGGGGCTTGGGCCAGAGTACCAATGGTCAGGGTGAGCGCTGCGACGATTCGGAAGGCGTGTTTGATGTCAAATATCATCTGATATCCCTCTTAGTGCTGGAACAGAAATTCTTTAGTCGAGAGCAGGGCCCAGACGAAATCGAGGCGGCCCTTGTTTTTGTCACCGGCTTTTGTCAAGAAGCCGAGCGCTGTAGTGCGTTCTTTCGCTCCCGGCATCCGGCTCATCGCCGTCAGGTAAACCCGCTCGACAAATGCTGCATCATCGAGTGCTGAATACGTCGCGTCAATATTTCCAAGACGCTGGTAGGTCTCACTGCCATTGAGAAGCTCAAGAGCCTGCAACAGTGTCGGGTTTGTCTGGCGCTCACACGCACAGGCTGTCTCCCGCTTCGGCTGGCCAAATGCCGCTAAGAACTGTGTCGGTCTTGGCTCAGGTCGCTGCGTTGCATAGCGCTCACGCTTAAGCAATGTCGCCCGATCCTGCAGCAGCCCACGCAGGTGCCCATCTGATCCATCGTAGGCTGCGAGAAGGGTTTCATCGGAGTTCTTGCCTTGGCGAATAGATGCCCGAATCGACATATCGACATCACAGGTGTCCCGATAACGCATCCAGAAAGGCTGGAACTGATCCGGCATATCACAGCGGATATAGATGTTATTCACACCAGCCTGCAGCGGAAGGCTGCGTTGTTCGCGTTCGCCTCGTGGCACAATCGCACCATTGACCCAGACCGCCGTGCGGTCAGCCGGGAAAATGTTGACATCGATATTTTGTGGACTTCGGCTATTGATCACCCGGCGGATCCAGTAGACCCCGCCCTTGATATGACCAAAGCGGACATCCTGGTTGTCCCGAATGTCATCGCGTTCAAACCAGCTCGTTTGTGGAATTTTGGTGATGTCCTTGAAGGCAAGTGCATCCCCGACACTGCTTGCAGGCTGGGAATACAGCTCCCATGGCTCTGCGACAAATGTTGCGGTTGCGAAGCGTTTCTGTTGATCATCCAGCCAGGCAGCATAGCCTGCAGCCCTGCCTGCCCGCGTTGTGTTGATATCGGTTGTCAGCTTGCGGAGGACATCATCTGTGTCAACATCAGCCTTGATATCACCCGTAACGACTCCAATCGCATCGAGCAGCTGTTCTGCCGTGAGAAGACGCGGCTTTGCGTGTGAGAAGAGGGCATCATCGTTTTTGTTATAGGCATCCGTGATGTTGCTCCGCTGATAAGTCTGTGAGTTACAGATAAGCCGGATGATGTCTTTACGGTCGTAGCCATTTGTCTCGAGACGCTTAGTAAGCATGTCAAGCAGAGCGGCGTTACTCGGCGGGTTGGATGCCCGGAAGTCATCCACTGGGTCAACAATTCCGCGTCCGAACAGCTCAGCCCAAGTGCGGTTGACTTCGGTGCGTGCGAAGAGTGGGTTTGCCGGGGATGCCAGCCAGCTCGCAAAGGTCTGCCGGCGGTTCGTGGGTTCGCTGCCCTTCGCGGCGCCGTAAGGAGGCATCGTGCGTCCCTTTGTTGGATGCTTGGTCTCACCCGCGGTGGTGCTCGTTACCGAAAAGCCATCCGTTTCCGTACGTGCAAATGCGGCGGCAATCGAATAGTAGTCATTCATTGTCCATTTTTCGTATGGATGGTTATGACACTTTGCGCAGTTGATACGTGTGCCCATGAATGTCTGAGCGGTCATTTCCGTTCGGTCATCGGGGGTGGTGACCGCAACTAAGTAGTTCGCCGGTGGAGAGATACGCGTGTCGCCATCTGTTGCGATCAACGCCTTCGCTTCGACATCGGCTGGGCGGTTGACCTTCCAACCATCCGCCAGCCACTTGGTTAGGAGTGCGGCGCGTCCGTGCGGCATCCGGTCTTCGGTGACGCGCAGCAAGTCGGCACGCTTAAGGGCCCAAAAGCGTGCGAAGGCATCGGATGCGAGGAGTGTATCCACCATCCGCTTACGCTTGTCGGCCGACTTGTCGGCAGCAAATGCGCGTGCCGTATCCGGACTTGGCAGCATCCCGGTCAAATCAAGCGTCACTCTGCGTAGAAATGTCGCATCGGAGCAGGTTGGGCTTGCCGTCACCGACAGCTGTTTCAGCGTCTGGTTGACAAGTTTATCGACGACATTTACTTCTGGAACGGGTTTCCAGGCGTATCCCGCAACGGTCCCAAGAACCTTGATGGGCACGCTCTCGAGATGTTGCAAATAGCGAATGGACACAGCTGTCTGCCCGCGCCCGGAGCCTGTTATCAGACCATCCGCGGAGACCTTTGCAACCGTAGGGTGTGCGCTCTCGAATGTCGCAATTGGGGTCACATCGCGGCTGGTGCCATCCGAGTAATGTGCCATCACGCGGAGTGTGAGCTGCTTTCCTGGGGATGCCAATATCTGGCTGGTTGCCGGCGTAATCGTGAGCTTGGTGCATTCGATGGCTGAAATAGTTGCATCGGCGCCCTGGGCAATCCATGTCCGGAGAACTGTGTAGGCTGTATCGGTTGCTTTCAGCTTTCGTCCGCCGAGGTGAGGGGTTTTGAGCATCGGCTTGCGGATGATCAGGCTGGCATCCGGGACGAATGTGTCAATCCGCCGTGCGAAGGAATCACGTGTCAGCGCGCGTTGGTCCATGGTCGGGTCATAGCCAAAGAGCGAGAGGGAGAAGCTTCCCTTTCCTTGCGGGGATCCGTGGCAGCTGCCACTGGCGCAGCCCTGTTTAGTTAGGACTGGGACGACATCTTGCACAAAATCCAGCTTACGATTTGTGCTGTATGGCCGCGGGTCTGGTTTAGCTGGACCGGTTTTTGTCTTGTTGCCATTTGCGAGGCCAGCGGATATCCCGATGGCGGCTGTGAGCAGCAGCGTTGTCAAACGTAGCGCGGTGTTCATACGGTTTCCTCGGATAGGATGCAGCGGTGGACATCAAATTCCCAGCCATCCTGTGCGTGCAGCACACGGCGTTCCAGCTTGGTCAGAGGCTGGCGTGCGCAGAGAAAGAGGTGTTCACGGTTGCGGAGCTTGCCGATGGTGC
>CAIRTT010000225.1 GCA_903881535.1 uncultured Armatimonadota bacterium | reverse complement strand
GTCGACTTCCTTGGTTCGGGAGATGCGCCGGGAAGTGTAACGGATGGCACTCACGAGCTGGATGCGCGTCCGGTGCGCACCGACCTGAAGGCCGATCCTAACCTGCCGGATGACACCCGCCTTTGGGCTGCGCTGCAGAATGCGAGCGGCGGCTTGTGGGGAGGATGTGTATACGACGCGGATGCGATTATCGCAAAGCTTAGCGGGTAAATCGAACATCCATTAGGAGGTAATCCTAAAGATGTTTGCGGATGAACGCCCAAGCGATGTCATCCCGCCGCTCATGTCCGCCATCGAAGACAGTAAACTCAAACTTGTCGTCGATACCCAGCTTTGTGTAATACGACTTTGACTTCGGTGCGAGGAGGATACCGCCATCCCGGTGGTCATCATCGTCATCCTTACCTGCCTGCAGGTGAAGCGCCCTCGGGCAGATCAGTGCGGCGATGTCCGAGTCTTGAAACAGGCTTATGCGGTCCATGTGGATGAAGTCGCTAGGAAGTCCGAGCTCGGATTTCAGGTAGCGCCACTCCTGTACACCGTAATAGCAGCTGGATGCGGTCACCTTAATGCGCTTGTCGAAAGCGGGAGCCATAAGGGCATAGAAGCCGCCGTAGGAAAGACCGACCATCCCGATACGTTTGCCATCGATTTCAGGTCGCTTCGAGAGAGTGTCCAGACTCTTGGTGATCTTCCATGTCTCAACAGCGGTGATACTTGTACCAAGGAGGCGAAGGCGTGCATCGATGCGGTTTCGGATATCTCCAGGATAGCCTTGCGCTTGAAAGAGATGCTGCGGTGCGAAGACGGCATAGCCTTCGGTCAACGCTCCACGGACCATGTTGTGGTAATTACCACCGCCATTAAAGAGGGCGACCTCGGGGGAGCCTCCCCCACCGTGCATCGAGATGATGAGCGGGAGCTTGCCTTTGGCTTTGAGGGGAACAGCATAGATACCTTCGACATTGACTCCGGGAAGAACTGGGATGTGGACGCGGTGATAGGTCGCGATGTCGTCCGTGGCGATGAGTTCAAAACGTGGCTTGTCGGTTGCGGCGGGCTGGCCGGGTGGTGGATAGCCAATCGATGCGGCGAATGCCTTTCGGTAGGCCTCGGTTGAACGATCGAAGGCCTTGGGAGAGCTGTAGTCGGGCTTGAGGAGTCTCGCGAGCCGGGATGTGTCTTTTCGGAGCGTGGCGATGTAGCCTTCCAGCTCGCGTGCCTGCTCGGTTCGCAGCGGGTTGGAATTTGAGACGGGCTCGTTATAGAGACGTGGCGGAGTCTGTCCGTTGGCGGATAGGACACCGGAGCAGACGGACAAGATGGCGGATAGGATGATGAATGGCTTGATTCGCATGCGCGATTCTAACCTTATTTGTGGTGTTTCGTCACGGAGGGATTGCATGACAAAGAGTGAGTTCAAGCGCTTGAATACGGAATATCAGGCAACTGTGTATTCCGCGACGACTCCGGATGGCATTTTGCTTATTCGTCCGGGCCGACGTAACCATTTACTGGACAATGTCCTCAACGCGTTTCGTGCGAAGCGCTGGGCATTTATCACTGCGTACAACCCGGGGAGCATCCCGATGTCGGATGCGATCAATGAGGCGGCGCACATCGAGCTTTGCCGGATGTTGATGCGCAAAGGGCTTGTGTTCTTCGAAGGTGAAGGATCGAGCGAAGGCTGGCCAAGTGAGAAGTCTGTTCTTGTGCTCGGTCTTGGCCGTGACAAGGCAAAGAAGCTTGGTCGCAAGTTTACGCAGTATGCGATCGTGGTTGGTAAGAAGGGTGACTCAGCCAAGGTTTGTTGGCTGACACAACCTGACTCGTAAAGCCTATCGTAGAACAGTAGAAAACCGGAGCCATCACATATATGATGGCTCCGGTTTTTCCTTCAACTAGGGTGTTGGTGTTAGGATACCAACCCGCTGTACAACTCCATTCGAGACAGTGACCACAATCTGTCCTCTGTTGTTTAGCCCAACGACATTAGTGATGGACCAACCAGCATTTGTAATCGGATCGAGCAGGGCGGCTAAAGGTGTTGGAACTCCGTTCGTCCAGACCACAAATTGTCCTGGCGAACTATTCCAGGTACCTGGAACACCGTAGAAGGAATTACCGACGATGGTACCTGCATTGTTGATTGCAAAAGCTGTCCCATTGTTGTCCCCAGGGAGCACTGGGAGTTCGGTGAGTGCATAGCCAGTGGATGCCTTCCAATAGAGAGCGCGAGATGTGAATGCCGGGTATCCACCACCGACAATATCCCCATTGTCTGCAATGCCATAAGCAACACTACTCGTATAATCAAGCATCGTCTCGAGAAACTGCATTTGACGAGTTCCAGTATTACTCCAGAAAGATGCCGTCTGACGGGGAGCATTTCCGTATCCGGCGCCCTGACCAACAACGTTGAATGCCCACGGCACACCGGGCCCACCAAGAATTGTCTCTGTGTACGAACCGACCTTCTTTGCATTCGGCGTCCACATCCCACCCTGCCAGCTGGAAGTGCCTCTGCGAATGAAGTAGCCATAGATACGTCCTTGAGCATCGGCCCTCAGTGCGTGGGTATTGCCCCCGTTGTTACCAAAGACGTTGTATACAGTGCTACCGAGCTTTACGATGCCTTGTGGACGACCATCTCCGCTATCGCCATCGCCAATCACCAATCCAGTTGGCGTAACATATGTCGCCATAGAAAATGTTGACTTGGCCGCAAGTTTACCAACTCCGGTCGTTACTCCCCCACGGTTTGTAAAACCTATAATGGCTTGAGGGGTGAGTGGATTACTGGCGTAACCAGCGACATCTCCAAGGTCATTGATGCTGGATGCTACTGCATCTCGGTATCCAGCGAGCGGCGGAACCACAGACAGTTTATAGGTTTGCTGTGCAAACGTTTGTGTCGCAGCGAGCATAGAGGCTGCTGCGGTAAGGAGAAATGAGGTGAACTTCATTAGATCGTTTCCAGAATATGTGATGATCTAATCTACACCACATCACACATTGATTACATTCACGTAACTGTTAACCTAGTATACATATCAGGTAAATCTCGTTAGAATAACAGTGTAACTAGCGTTAACCTATCCAGTAAAATGGTGCCTTTGAAGATATCCGTCTTGCTAAATACGCCATCAATAAATCTAGGAAGAGTAGCATGAACAGCTGACACAAGGATATCTTCTTCGGCTGCTGTGATCGACGCAATACTTTCGACGTCGCAGCGAGATACCTCGATCAGCGCCAGGCATGCGCATAACCTAGCAGTGGCGTTGTGAAACATGTGATGCGATTCTCGCACCAGTTTCATCGATTGGGAGGTGTGCTTCGAACTGAAACCTGGCACCGTGCTATCTTGCCAGGACCTTGTGTTTCAACATGCTTTCGCGTTGCGTCTTACCTACCGTGTTCGGAGCAGCGACTGCGGAGGATCGACCGCTGTATTTAATCAGACAGTGAGAGGTGTCACCGTGTGAAGCGTTCGACGTAGACGCGTCCAGCGGTGGAAAGCTTTGTGGCTGTCGCAGGGCGATACTTCAACTTCCGCAGGGTTATCGTTCGGCAGCTTCGGCTTGTTGCCTCCGCTATCTTTGATCTGTTAAACGACTAAGGCCTCGATAGTCTATATCGAGGCCT
>CAIRTT010000224.1 GCA_903881535.1 uncultured Armatimonadota bacterium | reverse complement strand
TTCTGCCGCTACATTCTTTCCAACCCACTCAAGCAAGCAATCCTGTTGCTGAGCGTCCCTACCTACCATCACTTTGTACAACGCCACGGAGATTTCGACAGCAGTCCGATTTGGATTGCGAACTTCGATTTCAATGCCAGCAGCCGATGTTGGCTTGGCAAGCAGGTTTGCTACACGTCGTTTTACTACTACCGTCGCCGAACCAATACAAACCACTTGACCAAATGCTGCATCCCGTACCGTAAATGGGTTGTATTTGTTGCCTGACACGGCATCACGCATTTGGAGAGGCAATGGCTGCAAACCATCGCCGGAATACGTTGCCGTTAATCGTCGGTCCAGTGCAAAGACATCCAGCTGTTTTATAAGCGTCAATGCAGGAATGAGTATTACGCAGATAGCATCCACTTGTTGACCCGAGCGCAAAACCGCACTTGTCACTGGCTTTCCCGACTGCGAATAGAACTGCAATTGGCCATCATATTTCTTGCCGGCTAAATCACTTGCAGTTACGTGAACATCCGATGGACGTAATTCAATCCTGCCTTCTTCTGGATACTGGAGATTGACCCTTATGACAACTAGCTTTTGTGTGGCATTGGGAACAATCAACTTCCCATCGACTTCTTCTGGAAAAATGGTGTATTCCGCTGACCGAGGTGTAAAGTTGATGCTATCTTTGACGCCAAGATGAGCCGTTGTGCCAATTGGTAAGATGTCGTTCATCGCACTTAACCATAACCGCATCGCACCTGATGTGCTAACACCAAAGACGGAATACAGTACTCTTACCAACATCGAAAGCTAGGGTGTTTGGAACACTCAGTACTTACATTCATGTTGTTTGAGATGCCGACGCAATAGAAAAAGCCCTCCGGATTCCAGAGGGCTTTTAGCACTAAACCAACATCAAACTACGCGAGCACTTCCTTGACCACGTGTCCATGGACATCTGTCAGCCGGCGGTCCACACCATTCTGACGCCAGGTCAGTTTTGTATGGTCAATACCGAGCAGGTGCAGAATCGTCGCATGGAAGTCGTACGAATACGTCGTGTTCTCAGCGGTCTTGAACGCCAGTTCATCGCTCTGGCCATACGCGACACCCGGTTTTACGCCCGCACCCCAGATCCAGCTAACGAAGGTACCGCCATTGTGGTCACGCCCCTCACCACCCTGTGCAAATGGTGTGCGGCCGAACTCTGTCGACCAGATAACCAATGTGTCCTTGTCCAGCCCACGGGCCTTAAGGTCGCGCAGCAGTGCTGAAATGGGCTTGTCAATACTTGCCGCCATCGGAGGCAGCTCAGTACGAATATTGCCGTGGTTGTCCCAGTTGTTGACAGCTCCCTGTGGACCGCTCCAGACCTGCGTGAAGCGAACACCGCGCTCCGCAAGACGTGCAGCCAAGAGACAGCGCTTACCAAAGTCATCGGTGTGCGGGGTTCCAATACCGTAGGAATCCTTGACCGCCTGCGATTCACGCGAGAGGTCAAAGGCCTCTGGCGCACTCAGCTGCATGCGCGCAGCAAGCTCATAGCTGGAAATACGCGCATCGAGGCGTGAATCTCCTGGATGTGATGCCGCATGTGCCTTGTTCAGCTTTGTCAGTGCATCGAGTCCGGCCTTGTCCGTTTCCTTGTTCGCAAATCCGTACTTATCGCCGGCAAACAAGTCTGAAACGGCACCAGGGCCTGTCCCGTTAATCATCGTGCCTTGATGCACAACTGGTAAGAACCCGCTGCTGAAGTTCCCACGTTGGTTATAAGGAAGACCGCGGTTATCAGGGAGGACAACGAATGTCGGCAGGTTGTCTCGCAAACTACCAATTGCATAGGAAATCCATGCGCCCATACAAGGGAAGCCTGGCATGATGAAGCCGGTGTTCATCATGTACGATGCTGGCCCGTGGACGTTGGATTTACTCGCCATCGCCATAAAGAACGCCATTTCATCGACGAGCTTCGCTTGCTCAGGAAACTGATCGCTGACCCAGCGGCCTGATTGGCCATATTGCTTGAATGTGAATGGACTCTTCATGCAAAGCCCTGGTTCGCTGGGCGAACCTTCCGGCCGAATATGCGCCGGGAGCTTTTGCCCGTGATATTTGATCAACGCAGGCTTGTAGTCATAAAGGTCCATCGGGCTTGCGCCACCATTCATGAACAGCTGAATTACCCGTTTGACTTTCGGGGGATGGTGCTGAACACGGAGTGACCCCTGCCCGGCAGATGGCATCGCCATGCCTTCATCGGCAAGCATGCTCGTCAGTGCGAGGCCAGCAAAACCGCCGCCAATGCCGGTTAGAAACTCACGCCGGTTCGTTGGAAAACCCCAGTGATTATTGTCCATCAAACTCACCTCAGATCAGGTCCATGACCCACTACCATCGACCAGCCACGTGGACTGGTCCATTACGTACTAATCAACAAACAAGAATGCGTTGGCATTCAAAATAACCCGGCAAGTTGCCTCAAGGCCGTGTTCATGCGCCATATCGAACAAGACTTTCCGCTCATCTTTTGTTAGGCTCCGGCCCCATGACAGCTCGGCCGCTCGCTCAACCTGATGTGGCATCAGTCCGCCCTCATTGATCACACGCTTTGCCAGTGCACGTGCACAGGAGAGGACAAAGTTGTTGTTGTAGAGCGTCAAGGCTTGGAGTGCGGACACACTGGTTCCGCGGGTCGGCGAGAGCAAAGCAAGGTCAGGGAAGTCCATGGAATCCATGAATGGATCCGGGATGGCGCGCCAGACGGTTCGGTAAACCGAGCGGCGATTCGCCTCAGGGCTTTCCCAATCATATGCTGCGTAGTCAAGCGCCGGAGTCATCTGTGGTCCAGGACCCATCTTGAAGTGATTGATTCCCGGTCCGCCCATCTTAAAGTCAATGCGTCCTGCCGTCTGCAATGCAGCATCACGGTACTGATCGGCATCCAAACGGATGCGATTCGCCTTCCACAGCAAGCGGTTATCCGAATCAATCTTCGCAGCATCCGGGCGATTTACTGATGTCTGTTGATACGCGTTGCTTGTTACCATCAAACGGTGAAGCTTTTTGAACGAACCATTTGCGTCATCACGGAACCAGACTGCCAGGTAATCAAGCAGCTCGGGATGGCTGGGCGCTCCGCCCATCCGTCCAAAGTCACCTGGTGTATCCACGATTCCTTTGCCGAAGTGATAATGCCAAACACGGTTGACAATACTACGCCAAGTCAGTGGGTTACGGCGGTCAACAAACCATTCAGCAAGAGCCGCTCGTCGCTGGCTCTCCTTGGACATGTCACGTCGCTTGAAGTAATCGGTGAGCTGCGGAAGCACAGATAATGCACCTGGCCCTACAACCTGCTTTTGTCGGCTCAGTTCACCACGATCAAGAACATGGATTTCACGTGGCTTATCGATGGTTCTAAACCCGACATCTGCGACATCCGCAGACCGTGCAGCCACGTAAACACGCTTCTGTGCAGGCAGGGATGCAAGTCCGGCAGCAGCAGTCTCGCGTATTGCGAATGTTGCGATCTCGGTCTCAGCCGTCTTGTCGAGAAACTGTGACTTCAGCACACCAGAAACGCTTGGTGGAATAGCGCACAAAATGGCACTTGGTCCATCCGCGGTGCTGACACGGAACTTACCAAGCAAGTGGCTACCACCATCGTTTTGATCGACGACTACCTCGAGTTTGTCGTTTGCACCGAGCACAACCGGCTCATCGAAGGCGAACACAATATGGTGATCTTTACCGAACTCCGGGCTGACACCCCAACCAGTGCTGGTCAGGCCATCCGCTGCACGAGGTGCATCCCCGTTCTTTTGACTATGATCAGCACTGGTACGAACAATCTTGGTCTTCTCGCGCTTTCCGCCTGCGCGGATAACATCGACGGTGACTTCGGTCAGCAAGAAGCTTCCATTGTCTGCACGCCCAGGGCCACCCTTGGGAAGGTCACTTGATGTCAGTGCATCGATGCGGATTGCACCCACACGCCCGGCGCCCGGCGCTCCAATAACCGTGTAAGTGTCCTTGAGGGGCAGCTTGCCACCTGCGGAAATTGTCCCATCAGGGATGAACGTAAGCGTTGCACCACCGACGCCAGCAGCCTTCTGTACGACCAGAGGTTTCCATCCGCCAAAGCTCTTCAGCGCAGATACAAATGTCTCGACAACGGGTTTATGCTCCGATGCTAGGATTTTGTTCGCATCCTTGCTGTCAGCCACTTCCTTGAGCTTCGTCCACTTTGAGCGCTGCTCAGCAAGACCGGGACGATCTTCGTATGTGACATCACCCTTGATCACACCCGCAAAGACTGCCTGGAGCGACCAGTAGTCGGTCGTCGGAATCGGGTCAAATTTATGGTCGTGGCATCGTGCACAGTTTGCAGTGGTACTGACAAATGTCGACATCGCCTGATTGACCATGTCATCTCTATCCAAAATCTCAAATGGGATTGGAGCGGTGTAATAGGCACTCAGATCGAAGTTACCCGCGCTGAGATATCCCATGGCAGGAGTTAGGTCTGGTCGGTTTGGGAAGAGGACATCCGCCGCGAGCTGCTCACGAACAAAGCGGGAATAAGAGACATCTTTATTAAATGTGTCAATAACATAGTCTCGGAATGGCCACGCGTATTTGCGGCCCATGTCATGCTCTGCACCATGGGAATCCGCATAATGGATTGTGTCCAGCCAGTGACGCGCCCATCGCTCACCGTACCTCGGGCTCGCAAGTAAGCGATCAACGACACGCTCATAAGCTCCCGATTTTTTGTCCCCAACAAAAGCTTTGATCTCAGCATCCGTTGGAGGCAGACCGATGAGGTCAAATGTCACACGGCGGATGAGGGTTACACGGTCTGTTGCCGGCCCCATGGACAGGCCCTTGGCGGACAGCTTTGCATTTAGGAAACGGTCCACAATATGTGCAGACTTGCCAGCTGGAACAGCAGGCTTACGGAGTGTCTGCAGTGACCAATGGGTATCTCCCGATGGCGTGTCGACTCCGGCAACCGGCCATGATGGACCCGACTGCACCCAGCTACGAAGCATTGCGACCTGTGCCGGGGTAAGGGGTGTCTTACCACTACGCTTCGGCGGCATCACCAAGTCTACATTTGTCGTCGAAACGCGCTGTACAACACCACTCGCATTAGGGTCATGCGGCACGAGACCACGGGACCCACTATTGCCACCAGTCATCGCCAATTTGAGCTGGGTGAGCTTCAGCCCCCCCGCCGCCTGGACATCGCCATGGCATGGCATACACTTTTCTCGCAGCAGTGGCTGGATATCTTTATTGAAGTCCGGTCCCTTTGCATTTGGAACCTTACCCTGTGGTGTTGATTGCGCAGGTAACAGCGCAACGCCGGCAATCGCGAGAGATGCCAGTGACACGAAAAAAGCCTTGCCGAAGCGTGCATTATCCATAGTCTCCTATTGTGGCACGAAGGATGGATTTCCTGCCGGAAACAGACTGTTCGATTCCAGCGGATATTGGAATTTTTTCTGGTTATTCGCCAAATGATGACGACAAAGCGCTGGACACGGCACCGACGAGCGTTCTAACCGATTCTAATCAGAGCGAGCTACACGTGCCCCATGGCGACATCGCGGAGCAGGAAACCCCGGGAGCGTCTTGGCAATGCCAATCATGCTC
>CAIRTT010000223.1 GCA_903881535.1 uncultured Armatimonadota bacterium | reverse complement strand
TATGGACACAGTCCAGGCATTAACGAAGCAGGAATCGATGCCAGCGCTGGACCGCTTTGTCGTTACGGGTGCATCCAAGCGCGGCTGGACAACCTGGCTTGTCGGCGCATCCGGAGATAAGCGTGTGGCTGGAATTGCCCCGATGGTCATCGACATTTTGAATGTCAAAGCCCAGCTCGCACATCAGCTTGAGCACTACGGCAAGCCAAGTGAGCAGGTTGAGGATTACTCAGCAGTAGGATTTGACAAGCTCCTGTCGGGTCCTAAGGGTGCGCGCCTGATGGAACTTGAGGATCCGTATTCGTATCGTGCAAAGCTTACGATGCCAAAGATGATCCTCCTCGGAACAAATGACCGCTACTGGTCACAGGATTCGCTCAACCTTTACTGGGATGGCCTTGTAGGTGAGAAGAGTGTGTTGTACGCACCAAACAGTGGTCATGGTCTTGAAGACCGTGGGCGTGTGCTCGGAACGCTGAGTGCATTTGCGCGTTCGGTTGCAGAGAAGAAGCCGATGCCAGCACTGCGCTGGACCCGTAAGGCGCTGCCAAATGGTAGCTGTGATTTTGCGGTCACGAGCAATACACCAATTGTGAGTGCACGGATTTTCCGCTGCGAAGCGCCAACCCGTGATTACCGTGACAGCAAGTGGAGCAGCATCGAGTTGACGGTCCCAGCGGGCGGTAAATCGGTTAAGGCCAATGCGCCAAAGCCGGCAACCGGCTGTGCGGCATCGTATGTCGAAGTGACGTACGGCGCGGGTGCGGAGAAGTTCACGCTCACCACCCAGATGCAGCTGCTTGGAAAGCCGGTCAGCGCACCTAAGTAGGTCGCCGCGTCAAAAGCGAACACCCCTGTGGAGATTCCATGGGGGTGTTTTTGTTACTAAGAACAACCAACATAAAACCAAATCTACTTCGGCGGTGGCACGACACCAATCGTTAGCAAGATGTTCTCGTAAACCCGCTGCTCACTCGTTGCGATAACGAGTGCGACATCCGATTCACAGGCCACATCTGGCATTTGCAAAAAAACACCCCCAACAGAACAGATTCTCTATTCCCGGGGGTATTTCAAAAAAACTAAAAGAGAAACAAATCTACTTCGGCGGTGGCACGACACCAATCGTCAGCAGAATATTCCCATAAATGCGTTGCTCGCCCGTGGCGATGACGAGTGCGACATCCGATTCACAGGCCACATCGTAGAAGTTGAAGCGCTTAATCGGAATCAATGGCAGCTCAGGCCCAAGAATCTCTGCAAACTCACCCCAAATTGGAGGCTCCTTGCCATCGGCAGTCGCCATAACGTGTACCTGCTCAATCGGCACCGCTCCCGCGATGACCTTAAGCACTTGAACCGCGTTTAATACACCTGGCGCCAAGTTCAGATAAACCCGCTCGGCATCCGGATTGGTCTTCGTCACGTGTGGATAATTGCCATCCGTGATCAAAATCATCGAGCCATGTCCGGCACCACCAAGGGCAAACAAAATCTCTGGATGTAACAGCTCACCACGTAGCATGCGATTTCTCCTTTTGGGCATTTGTCATGCCCTGACATCCCATGATGCCTCTAATCCGTCAGCAGCAACAGGTCATCAACACTTATTTCGCGCTCAGAGCGCTCGTATGCGGAAAGGCAAGCTACCAGCCACGGGAGGGCGGCGGCGTACCCCGCAAGCACATCGGATGGATAATGCACACCCAGATAAACGCGGCTTGCCCCTACGATGGCGATGAACAGCATCGTAATCGATCCGATCCCAAATTTTGCCAGCCAGTGGCGGTTTTTCATCCACCAATACGCGAGGGTCCCATAAAAGCAAATACTGACAAACGAGTGACCACTTGGGAAGCTGAAAGTTTCTTCGACCGCGAGGGCTTCGACCAGACTTGGACGCTGGCGACCATAGCGATACTTTGTCGTGCCGATGATAAGGCCGCCCCCACCGAGGGTGATTGCCATTAAGATTGCTTCACGGCGAAACCGGACACTCCGCCACGCAATAACAACACTGACCAGAGCAACAGCAGACATCACATCGGGGCGCGCAAGATCGGAGACCGTTCGCGCAATCGCTGTCCGTTCTGGAGTTCGGAGCGCATTTCCAAGGTTCAGGCCATCGTGGTCAAACTTCCAGACGCCATCCTGCTCCCGGATATCATCCGCGAGGTTTAGGAAAAATACAACAGCGCCCGCAGACACAGCCGCTCCAATCGCCATCGGGGTGATAACCACCTCGACCAACGGTCCCAGAATTCTTCGCCAAACGCCCATTGGGCAATGGTATCGCACACACGACTTACCAGATACCAGGCAGGGACAAAGCAGGTGATAGTTGCTAAAGATTGGGACTTTCTACCTATGTCAGACACGGTTGTATTTGCATCAACAGACCCCGACTTTTCATGATGGTCAAGCAGAGCGGTGTGTCCGGTAGACTGGGGTATGCAAACTCCGACTCCCAGTGATGACCATCTGGCCGATTTCAAAGCCGCCGCCACGGCCATCCACGGTGCTGAGCGGATTGCGCTGGCGTGTCATGTAAACCCGGATGGCGATGCGCTTGGGTCGATGCTCGGACTTGCGATAGCCCTTCGGAGCATCGGGAAGCACGTCGATATTCTCAGCGCGGATGGCGTTCCTGAGACGATGAAGTTCCTCCCGGAATCCGCAACCGTTTTGCGGACCAGCCCGATTGCAACGTACGACCTTGGAATCGGGATGGATGCTGGTGATGCCAAGCGGATGGGCCCCAACATGGACACCATTCTTGGTTGCCCCATCGTGATTGATATTGATCACCATGTCACAAGTGGTGTCTTTGGAAACATCCGCATTGTGGATGGCCACCGGGCATCCACGTGCGAGCTTGTCCACGATTTGCTGGTCGTCCTTGGGATTCCGCTAAATGCGGAGATCGCTCAGTGTCTGATGTGTGGCATTTACACTGACACGGGAGGCTTTCGGTATCCGGCGACGACTGCAGGAACATTCCAGATTGGAGCGGCGCTTCGGGCCGCCGGTGCAAACGCGGATGCCATCGTCGCAAATGTGTTTGAAAACCGCACGGAAACCGCGCAGCGCCTCCTCGGGCGTGCCTTGGTCCAGATGGGTCGTAGTGATGGCGGTGCTATTGTTTGGAGCATCATAAAGCTGAGCGACTTCGCGGCAACGGGAGCGTTAGATTCCGAAACGGATGGCGTTTCGCATGCACTACGCAGCGTCCGCGGGGCCAAAGTGGCGATTCTGATGCGCGAACAGGCTGGTGGTGGCTTCCGTACAAGCCTGCGGTGCTCTGAAGGCATTGATGTATCCAAAGTAGCGGCTCGGTTTGGTGGAGGTGGTCACCGTCTGGCGAGCGGGTGTACCGTTGAGGCAGCGACTGGAGATGAAGCTCTGCGCCAAATATTAGATGCGCTTGCCGAGGCGGGAGTGCATTAAGTGCTGGAGTGGACATTTCTAGGAACAGGCGCGGGGACTCCCAGCCGTACACGAAATGTGTCATCTTTAGCGCTACGTCTGCCGCAACGCAGTGAGTGGTGGTTATTTGACTGCGGCGAGGGCACGCAGCATCAGCTTTTGCGGATGCCCCATTTACGCCTAAGTCAGCTCACGCGGATTTTCGTAACGCATCTGCACGGCGATCACTTCTATGGTCTGCCAGGGCTCCTCGCAAGCCGGGGACTCGCGCTGGGTGGAGCATCCGAGGTTACGATTCACGGCCCGGATGGCCTTGGACGTTGGCTGAACAGTACGCTGCGACTGACCGGTAACCGACCGGCGTATCCGATTGTGAACGATGTGGTTGCAGCTGGATGGTCGCTCACAGAGCTAGGATTTACCGTGGATGTGTGTCCGACGGACCATCGCACCGAAAGTTATGCGTACCGAATACGCGAGGCGGACAACCCGGGCGCATTCGATATTGAGAAGGCGAAGGCGGATGGCTTGCCACCTGGACGCCTGTTTGGGCAGTTGAAGGCGGGAGAGATTGTCACGCTCCCGGATGGCCGTGTGGTTAATGGCGCTGACTATGTGGGTGAAACCAAGCGCGGACGCATGACGGTGTATTCGGGTGACACACGTCCATCGGATGCCGTTATTGCCCTCGCCGCTGGTGCGGATTTACTTATCCACGAAGCAACATTTCATGCAAGCGAACAGGTACAGGCTGAGAAGTCAGCGCACTCAACAAGCCGCGAAGCGGCAGAAGTCGCTTTAAGCGCTGGCGTCAAAGAGTTGATTCTCACCCATTTCTCAAGCAGATATGATCCGGAACCTGCAGATGTAGGGATTGAGATGCTCTTACAGGATGCGCAGACAGTGTTTCCAAACACCCGGCTTGCCGGTGACTTCCAGCGGTTCTCTATCGAGAGACAGACATCCTAAGAGGATTCTAAGAGATACGCACACAGCGCATCTACATGACCATCCACAGATTTATAAATCCGACTCTTCTCATCCATGCTGCGCAGCGCAGCAGCGAGAGCACTAGCATCGGTGATTGATTTTCGTATATCGGATAGCGGTTCGACCATCACACGAATCGTAAACAGAAATGCTTTGTGTTCGGGGATACGCCGGATGACCTGGCGTTCCGTGCGCAGCCAAGCATCCCCGCCGGCGTAGGGTGGCTCCGTGACACTGGGATGTGTATCTAGCGCAGGCGTGGTGGAAATGCCCCAGGTGAAACGAACAAACGGTCCGCGCTCGAGGAGCATTTGCTGCAGCTTTGCGGCCACAGCCAATGTTTTTTCCATATTTGGAACGGGGGTATGTGTCGCGACGAACGAGCGGCCGATTTTTTCTTCCGGTGCCCAGCGGCTTGGCGCAGCAATCGACATCAGGGCGTTACGATCATTACCTTCTGAATCAATTTCGACAATCGCGATGTCTTCGCCAATCGCTAGTGCGAGAGCATTAAATCGACTTTCGAGTGAGTTTGTCGTTTCGCGCCAAATTTCGTCGAGCTGCGTCGTGGCAGGATAAACATCGCCAACAGTTGTCTGCGCGATGTCCCGTTCATAAGATAGCAATTCGATTGCAGCATGTGCGACGGGCTCGCTTAGGTCAGACATCAGGATGAGTGGTCGGTAGGTCTGTATCTGGTGCTTATTTGCAATGAGTGCCGCACTGCCCCGGTCGAGCTGGAGCGGGATGGCATCAAGGACTCCGTTGCCAAAATCGGTTCCAAGCGGGATTAGACTTGGCGTGGTTGTGTAGATGCCTTTGTGAAATGGCCGGTAACGCGGGATGTCTGGAAGCCTGGAGTCCATAAAAACAAAAAGCGCCCGCTAATCAGCGGCCGCAGTAATCATCGGGTTTTTCAACCATCGATGTGTTTATATTACCGCGGCCCCTGTTCGATGTCCTCTGCAAGAGATTGCAACCAATATCAATCAATGCGCAACTAATCACACTCTAGCGGACGACTTACTACTTTACAGACTACATTGAATGCCTCGTGATGAGATAAATTTGAAGTCCGACGTCTCACACATGTCTCACTTTATTTCGGCAGAGACACACGCATCCGATTACTGGGAGCACCCCAAGCATCAGCCCGAGACTTGCTGGTTCAGGGGCGACCGTCGCACTGGGTTCCAGCCAGCCGCTGATAAGAAGGTCGGTGCTTAGGCCATTTGGGTTATCTGATGCGGTCGTGCTCCCGCCAAGTCTCCAGGTACCGCTTGCAGATTCTGCCTGATACCCATAGAAGCGAACCTCGAGGGGTACTGTTTCATCTGCCCAGATTCCTCCAGTTTGTGCATCGTGTCGTCGAACTTTCGCGTCATCCGGGAGCGTAGCGCTGTATATCGACTGGCCAAAGGTATCGTTGCTAGTCCGTAATTCCATACCGTGTGGACCGGTGAGGCTTCTGCGTTCCGCAAAGCTGATGGAATCAACGCGGACGCGGTAACCGAATGCGGATGACAGGTTGAGAGTGAAGTAGTCATTTGGATCAAATATGGTGGTTGTCCAGCCACCAGCGGCCATCCCGCCACTACCAGCGACGGTGGTGATCCCGCTACCGCGGGTGATTCCTGAGACAGTTAGGAGATTCGGGACGCTGTCAGCGAGAGGCAGCGTGGTGATCTGATTTCCGGGTAGCCCGGTAAAGGAATAGCGAATTTGAAATTGCTGTGCGTGACACGGGGCAGCTAGTAGCAGTAAACAGACGATGACTTTGAGCACACAGCCAAGAGACTTGACCGCTGCGGGATGATGCGTTGATGACATAAGAGTTCCTCCACATCACCAATCGTAAAAATTGTGGCAATTACTACACTTTTTGAGAATTTTTCTTTTCTATTTGGTGAAATCACGGGCTTGCGAAACGCTTGTCGTCTAGGACGAATGGATACGGCAATTACTACACTTTTAGAACAAATTTCTTCTGTTTTTAGCGAAGTGGTGGAGTTCCGAAACGCTTTTTTTTGCTGCACTGTTGAGGAACATTTAAGCGAGATTTTGTGTGGACTTGAAAGGAATGGGAAACGGCAAGCCGGCATAACAAGCGTCAAGCAAGCCCTCGACGCACGGCCTGGAAATGCTGACATCACAACTATCCACCCTTCACCCGGGAGTTCGGTCGCAGATGGTAACATTTCTTGTTGCATAGGAGGCATTGACGTGGACATTACAGTTGGTGGACGGCGGGTCGCCCGCAGGGCGTACGGATTTGATGAAGTGGCATTGGCCCCTGGTCCTCTCGTCATCGATGCAAAAGATGTCGACGTTACCTGGAAGCTCGGCAACCTGACGATTCAGTGTCCGATTCTTGCATCCAGCCTCGATGGTGCAGTCAATCCCGCACTGGCCGCGGAAATGAGCCGACTTGGCGGACTTGCGGTGCTAAACCTCGATGGTATTCAGACACGCTATGAGAACGCCGAAGAGATTCTTCAACAGATTGCTGATCACCCTGCCGAGGGTGTCATCCGGTTCATCCAAAGCCTCTACGCAGCCGCGCCTGTGCGCGCCGACCTGATCGCCCTCCGTATCAAGGAAATCAAGGCAAATGGCGGAATCGCTGCGGTAGCCGCCGCACCGCATACGGCACACAAGGCAGCGGAAGCTGCAGTTGCTGCCGGCGCCGATGTCTTTGTTATCCAGAGCACTGTCGGAACCGTAAAGTTTGAATCATCCACGATTCCTGAGTTCCCTATCGCTGAATTCTGCAAGAATTCCCCAATCCCTGTCATTGTTGGAAACACAGTTGGCTATCAGGCCACGTACGACCTGATGGAAGCCGGCGCCGCCGCAATCCTCGTGGGCGTTGGCCCCGGACATATCTGTACCAGCCGTAAAGTCCTTGGAATTGGTGTTCCACAGATCACCGCCACGGCAGACTGTGCAGCCGCACGGGATGACTACTTCGAACAGACAGGACGCTACGTTCCAATCATCACGGATGGCGGTATCCGCAACGGCGGCGACATCTCGAAGGCCATTGCCGCAGGCGCTGATGCCGTGATGCTCGGCTCCACGATTGCTGCTGCCAAGGAAGCTCCGGCTCCAGGCTATTCCTGG
>CAIRTT010000222.1 GCA_903881535.1 uncultured Armatimonadota bacterium | reverse complement strand
GCCGTGCGCGGATCTCCCACGAGCTTTGGTCCGATGACCTCGCCATCCCCGGGGAGGAACTGCAAAACATCGGATGGACACCCTGCCGCAATCAATATCTTGTAAAGCTCATACCCAATGCGGCTGGACTGCTCCGCAGGCTTCATAATCACCGGGTTGCCAGCAACCAGCGCAGCAACCGTCATCCCAGCAAGAATCGCCAGCGGGAAGTTCCAAGGCGCAATCACCACCGCTGGACCACGGCTCTCGTAGAAGTACTCATTCCACTCGCCCGGAATATTACGCTTGCGTGGGTTCGCCAAACGCTCCATCTCTGCGGCATAGTAGTCACAGAAATCAATCGCCTCTGCGACATCCGCATCCGCCTCACGCCACGGCTTACCAACCTCACGAACCATCCACGCAGACAGAATAAAGCGGTTCTTTCGCATCCCGTCGGCAGTCCGGCGCAAAACATCCGCTCGCTCCGTGACCGGGACATCCCTCCAGCGCCTAAACGATGATTTACACGCAGTCAGCGCAAGCTCAGCATCATCGAGAGTGGCGTATGCAACCTTTGCGACCACCGTTCCCGCATGACTTGGATCCTCGCGTTCTACGATGTCACGTCCTTGCATCGGGATGCCATTGATCACCACCGGCACAACCTGCCCGAGCTCAGGCAAGATTGCCTTCAGGGCAGCGCGCATCGCATCCTGTGTCTCAACCAATGCGAAATCAGCCTCAGGCTCATTGATAAAAGGGGTCATGGATTCACTCTCATCGGTAGGAACCGGCGCAACCACGTGGGCAGCCACCGGGATTTCAAAGGTATGGGGGGATGCGAGCAGAATACTGGCATCGATGGCCTCGCCCGCCTTGCGAACAAAGCTGTCATTACTTGAGTTTTCAAGAAGACGGCGTACAAGATAGGCCATCCCGGGGAGGAGCTCGCCAAATGGCACATAGACACGCACGCGCTCACCCGCTGCGCACAATGCACGGCCCATCGGCTCGCCCATGCCATACAAAACCTGGTACTCAACCGTCCGCGGAGGAAGTCCAAGCGCCTTGGCCTTCGCCTGGGCACGGGCTTGGGAGCGGACATTATGGGATGCAATCGCTGGGCGCAAATGCATCCAGTTCTCGATCAAAAAGTCCTCACAGCGCTCAAAACACGCATCGGTGAGCGGCTTTAATGGCCAAACCGGACACGGATGGCCACGCTGCGCAGAGATAATTGTCTCGTAGTCCCAGTAAGCGCCCTTAACCAAGCGGACCCAGAACGCCGTACCGCGCTCGACCGCGTAGTCACGCAGCTCCAATAAATCAGCCTCGGCCGACTTCAGATAGGCCTGACAAACAATCCCCGCGTTATCCCAAGTGCGGAACTCGTCCATCAGGAACATCGTGCGGAAAATATGGAATGTCACATCCCGGAAGTCATTCTGCTCCATGTCAAAGTTGACAATAAAGCCCTTTTCCTTGGCGCTACGGACAATCGGAAGCAAGCGTGCGATGACGGCTTCCGTTGTCGCATCACGGGCCATCGGGTCAAAGCGGGCATACAAACTCGACAGCTTGATGGAGACATTGACCATCGGGATGTCGCCCCAGCTCGCGGTGTCCGTCTGTGCCTGCCGCGTCCATGACTTGCTTGCGACCGCCAAATCTTCGAGGAGCTCAAGGTATTTCTTCTGGTACGCAAGGGCTTCGTGCTCGCTGGTCACGGCCTCGCCGAGGAGGTCCATCGTGAATGTTAGATTTTGACGACGCAGCCGTTCAATCGCGCTTGTCGCTTCGCGCCCATTGCGACCGGCGATAAAGCGCTTTGCCATTGTGGTTGCGCCGATGCCCGTGGCGGTCTTGAGCACAAGCCGCGCCGGCAGGTTGGAACCGAGAAAGTTGATGAGCTGGGCGCCGCCGGGAGGCAGCTGGACATCGGGGCGCACCAGGTACTCCGATAGGTGGCGGGCCACCGACTCAGGAGTTTTGAGCGCAGGAAGAGCATCCACAAAGCGAAACAGCTCGACCTTTAACTTCTCATCCCGTGTCGAAAGCTCCATCAGGCGGTCGTAAAAGACATCGCTAATACGCCCCTTCGTCTCCTGATTCCGGACTTCGGAGAGGAGGGATGCCCCGATGGTTTGTAATGCGGGCTCAAGGGCAAGCGTCCCGGGGGATGGCCCGGAGCCTGAGGAATGGGTCATATTTTCCTGCATATTACTTTCACTTCGTTACAAAAATTCAGACAGTCTTATTTTCACAAAGTTTACCCTATCCGCGCGCAGTGGTTCGTCTTTCGATGACGGTGACAAATGCCTGAAGCGAGCTGAACATCACCAAACCAGCCCGTGGCGGTAGAGTAGACGCATGGACCTGATTTCACTTGCGGGCGTGGTCGGTGAGCTGACACCCCTCCTGACCGGCGCATCCGTACAAAAGGTGCAGCAGCCAGACAAATCAAGCGTCTATATCCAGTTTTTCAGCCGCTCTGGAGCCTTCAAGCTGCGTATCGCGACTGACCACACGGCACCCCGCTTTCACATTTCGACGCGCAAAGATCAGCAACCGCCATCCCCGCTTGGGTTCTGCCAGGTCGCTCGAAAGCATATTGAAGATGCCATTTGCACCCGTATTGAAATGCCCGGCCCCGACCGCATCGTTTGGATGCATTTTGAAAACCGCTCTCCCGATCCTAAAGGCGATAGCCGCTGTGCGTTGATCTTTGAGCTGATGGGGCGAAACTCTAACCTCATTTTGGTTGGTAACAGTGGCGTGGTGCGCGGTGTGCTGCGGCCGATTGCTGCGACATCGCCGAGGCCCCTCAAAATCGGTCAGAAGTATACCGATCCTCCTGGCCTGCGTACCGATGTTAATGGTTCATACGGTCCATTGGTTGACCGGGAAGCCGCAGCCCTTGGCGGTCCAGAAAACCGTGCCCTTTTGCTAACGCGCGCCTTACGGCTTCCGCATACCCCGGTCCTCGTCGCAGATGCGGATGGCACTCCAGAGTTCGCTTGGCCATTCCCACTCAAGCACATCCCGGCTGAGCGGCAAACCGACATCACCAATATCAGCCGCGCCTGGGACAACATCACGCGGAGTCAGCAAGCCGATGCGACATCCGGGAAGTTTTGGCTAGCCGTTCAGCACCGCCTGGACGATGCCCTTACCTACCGTGAAAAGCGGACAGCGGAGCTTGAACGCACGCTTGCGGAGGCGGGCCGGGCGCAAGTGGATGAAGAAACGGCATCGCTGATCATGGGCCAGCTGGGGAACATTGCTCCCGATGCCCCATCGGTGATCCTCGAAGACTGGTTCAATGGCGGTTCGCGTCAGGTTGACCTGGACCCAAAGCTGACACCGGTGGAGAATGCCAATAAGTGGTTTGCGAAGGCGAGTAAGCTGCGGGATGCGGCGGAGCTTGCGGATGGTCGTCTGGCGGACACGATCAGCGAGCGGAGCGAGCTTGCGGGCTTGTCTGTACGGCTGGACACACTGCTTGCCGGCGGGGATCCGGATCCATCTGACCCGGATGTTATTGACTTTCTGACTGACCTCGATGCCATCGCGCCCGAGCGCAAGGCTCCTCAACAACAAGTTGCTGGAGAGTCAAAGTGGGATGGCCACCGCATTCGAACCTATGACATCGATGGCTACACGTTTCTCGTCGGTGAAAATGCAACATCCAATGACTACCTCCTCACGCGTGTCGCGCGGCCACAAGACATTTGGATGCATATCCGGGCTGGAACCGGAGCGCACGGGGTTATCCGTGTTGACAGCAAGGAAACGAAAGTCCCAGAGAAGCTGATTCGGCGAGCGGCGGCGATTGTGGCGGCGAAGTCAGATGCAACCCGTCATGCAAGTGTGGCCGCCGTCGATGTCGCTGAGCGGAGACATGTGCGGAAGCCACGCGGGGCGAAGCCAGGGATGGCGGTGTATTCGCAGTGCCGGACCATCGATGTCGCGCCAGACCTGGGGCACTAACAGAGTAATTAAGCCGCTGACAGGCAATCCAAGAGTGTCCCAACTGACATCTGACCTTTGGTAGGATGCGGTATGAACCGAGGATGTCCGCTTGAACAGATTGTCGCCCGCGGCGTGGAGCTTGGCGCGTATCCGGGAGCGACACTTGTCATTAAACAAGGTCAGCGTATGGTCGCCGATATCGCGGTTGGAACCATCGATGGCGTGCGCCGCGTAACACCGAACACCCTTTATGATTTGGCGAGTCTGACGAAGCCTCTCGCAACGGCCGCTGTCATTTCCGAGCTCCTGCGGAGCGGCGACATTCTTCTTTCGCAGACCGTGGGGGAGATTCTCGGCCCGGATGCCGGCCGGCTCAAATCGCGTACCATCCACCAGCTCCTCACACATACAAGTGGCTTACTGCCTCATGTTCCGTGCTATGACTACGGGCTGGGTCTCGATGCGGCGGTCGATGCGATTGTCCGCTCAGATAGTGAGCCAGCCGGGACGGAGTATCGCTACTCCTGTCTTGGCTATATTGTTTTAGCGAAAATCATCAAGGTCATCACAGGACAGTCTTTAGATGTTGCAGCACGTGCGCGCTGCTGGGATCCGCTGGGGTTGGCTTCATTGACATTTGCGCCTAAGGGTTGCGTTGCCCCGACGCGTTCACTGGAGGGCCCGGAGGGAAATGCTGTGGAGCTGATCGGCATCGTCCATGATGGCAATGCGCGTGGGATTGCCGCGGGTGGAACCGGGGATGTGAGCGGGAATGCGGGATGTTTTGGGACGGC
>CAIRTT010000221.1 GCA_903881535.1 uncultured Armatimonadota bacterium | reverse complement strand
CTTGACAGATTTGTTAGCGTCGATTTCCTTCTTGATTCGACCCTGTGATGCCGGAGCCATTTGCTTGATGGTGTCATCACGCAGCTTTCCTGCTTCAACATTGTCTCGAATGATACGAGGCGTTAGGAACACAAGAAGCTCAGTCTTACTCTTGGTTTGGACATTGGACTTGAACAGATTTCCAAGGATTGGAATGTCCCCAAGGATAGGCAGCTTATTGGTGGTTGTTGAAATGCTGTTCTTGATGATTCCACCAATCACAACCGTCTCTCCGTCCTTGACGGAAACTGTCGTTTGGGCCTCACGTTGGTTTACAACCGGAGCATTGAACTCTGTGTAGCGAACAAAGTCGTTGGCCGTCTGAGTCACGTCCATCGTCACGTAGCCATTCTGGGTAATACGCGGTGTCACTGTCAGGATAATTCCGACGTCGAGGAATGCGTAGTTGAACGTCAGGTTGCCATTGATGTTGGTTTGTTGCGACAACACGTACGGAAGAGACTGGCTGATGTTGATTTCTGCGGTTGAGTTATTGGATGTGAAAATCCGGGGCTTGCTCAGAACTTCAAAGTTTGCATCCGTTTGTACAGCCTGAAGGAATGCACCATATTGCGTTCCTGTGAGCGTATAGCGCATACCTTGCGGCTGTGTCGTACGAGCTGCATCGCCAAACGAAGATGAACCAGATCCCTTTGTTGTTACATCACCAAGGACTGACTTTTGATTGAAATTCCATTCAACTCCCAGTTTTGCCGTTGCATCAAGGCTTGCCTCAACAATCAGCGTTTCAATCATGACTTGCTGTGGGATTTTATCCAGCTGGTCAACAATGCTCTGTATCAAAGCCTTGTTGGCAGGGGATGTCACGATAATCACACTGTTCGTGTTGACATCGGGGATGGCAGTTACCTGACCTTGGAGGTTTCGCGTTGCGACAACACGGCCATTTTCATCAACGGTGGTTTGCACTCCGGATGTCGATGCACCAGTACGATTACCACCTTGTCCAAAATTCTGGCCACCACCACCACCGCCAAACATACCAAACAGACCGCCTTGTTGTACGGAAACACTGGTCGCAAGCTCGCCTGCATCGGCATCCGGGTCGGCCATTGAGAGGGCCATTGCATCCGCATTTGGTCCCGATCGTCCCCCGCCAGTTGCACCGCCACCTGCAGCACCTGCAGTGCCAGTTCTGCCCTGCGCACCCGTGGTACGGGCGTTCGTCGTGCCGCCCTGGGTTCGTCCACCAAAGCTTTGATTGATCAGGTTAGCAATCGCATCTGCGCGCGCATTGTCCAGCGAAACGACAAACGTACTATTCGAGACAGTAATTTCTTTGTCAAGTTCCTTGATAACCCGCTCAACAATCATCAGGTTTTCGGTGGTCGTCGTAACAACAACTGAGTTCGTTCTTGTCTCCGCGACAACGCTTCCACCTTGCTGGCGTGCGTTGTTTCCACCTCCAAAACCACCAAATCCACCGCCAAAGCCACCGAATCCACCACCACCGCCTGTGGCACCGGTTGTCTGTCCACCACGACCACGTACTGCATTGCTTTGCAGGACATTCTGGAGAACAGAAACAAGGTCAGTCGCTGTTGCGAACTCAAGTCGGAAGACACGGCTGGCTTGTGGCTGATCTGTCTGGCGATCGATTTCTTCAATCAGCTTTGCCACTTGCTCCTGCTCTTTGGCAGGTGCATTAATGATCACTGAGTTGGAGTAGTCATCTGCGGATGCACGGACCACCGTGTTGTTTCCTCCGCGGCTAAATCCACCAAACCCACCCATGCCGCCCATTCCACCGAAGCCAGTGGTGCCAGCACCACCGCGGCCAAACTGGAATGGATTG
The DNA here is from genome assembly GCA_903881535.1 of uncultured Armatimonadota bacterium. Lineage (GTDB taxonomy): Bacteria > Armatimonadota > Armatimonadia > Armatimonadales > Armatimonadaceae > CAIRTT01. The sequence goes on along the minus strand of CAIRTT010000221.1, from coordinate 8,558 downwards.
AATCCACCGCCACCGCCGCCAAAGCCACCCCGTTGTTGTGGTTCTGGCGCACTTATAGGATCGGGTTCAGCACTTGGACCACGCCCAGGAGCGACCACAGCCGCTCCACCGGGGATGGTGATTGACGTTCCTGGCGAAGGGTTTCCACCCATTCCACCAAGCATCGACATAATCCCGCCAAGCGGGTCCTGACCCGAATTTTGGAAGACTTCATTTACAATACGAGCAACCTGCGTTGCATTCGAAAACTTGAGCTGGTACGTCTTTATCTGTGCAGTCGATCCACCTAACTTTGAGAGATCAAAGCCGCCCATGCCGCCCGTTGCACCTGCATCACCACCAGCGGAACCACCAAAGCCAGTGAAACCACCGAAGCCGCCACGTGAGCCGCCACCACGGTTTGCTTGAGGCTTCGCCTTAACGACAAGGAAGTTGCCATCTTTCTTAATTTCAAAGTTCCGCAAGCCCAATGCCGAATTCAGCATTGCGAAAGCATCCTTGAGATTCTGCGGCTTAGGACTCTGTAATGACAACCCACCAACGAGGGCAGGGTCCTTTAGAATGGCAACACCACTGGCATCCGAGAAGACTTTAAGGACTGCATCCACACTTGCATTTCGGAAGTCAAGCTTGACAGTCGTTTTAGTGCTTAACTTAAAGTTTTCCCAAGGCTGCTTGGTCGCACCCATGTCTGAAAAGTAGTCAACCTGCGCATTGGCGATGGTCGGAACGAAAACACCTAACGCAACAAGTGATGCTAAACGGCTAATGTGCTTCATATTCATTGATTTCCTTGATTGCGATTTCGTCGTCGCTGGTTGTTATTCGCATTTCCTAAATCGGTTGCTGGGGCAGGAGACGGAACATCTGCCGGATTGCTTGTCATAACAGACGGTGATATCGGTGATTTTGTTCGTAGCGACTCATCATCGACCACTGTTGGGTCGACGAATCTTAGCTTTTCCCGTTTACCATCTGGGGACTCAATCGTGACATCCGCGTCGCTGATGGCACGAACAATGTAGCCATCAAAGGACTGACCCAGCCTGAGTGATGCCAAATCACCATTCGTACTTTCAACTGTCGCGAAACGTTGACCATCCACAATTGAAATACCGGTCAAGCGCCATCCACCGCTTCCAAAACCGGCGCCATCGGCAGCCCCACGTGATGTCGTTGTACGCGAAACAAGTGGTCGAAACAGATCCCGACTGGATGGTGTAACACCTGAGAATTTCAGCTCGAAATCTTCTGGCAATATTCCTGGAATGCCCTCGGCTTGCCTAAGGGATGCCTTTTTCACTGCCGGCTTTTTTACGATCGCTGCCGGTTCCGTGTAGAAGTACACACCCGCACCGATAGCTGCAGCAACGGCAATGTAGATGACTGGCCGGCTTAGCTTTAACTTCATTTCTTGCCGGTCTCCTTCGTTAGTTTCACTTTAGGTTGCTTGATCTGAACATCCGGGGCTTGGTAGCCAACCACAACAATGTTGGCAGAGACCATCGAAACGCCGGCTGAATCCTGAGGGGTGAACTGAATGGAGCGGACGACAAAGCGTGACGTTGGGGTATCCAGGCTACGAATCGCACCAACCACGGATTGAGATGCACCAGTCAGCTGAATCGCAAACGCACGTTCATCGACAATGCCCAGTTTTGCTGTGCGTTGCGGGCGAACCGATGTCAGCTCCAACTGATATTGCTTGGCGGTCATCAGAGCGATCCGCATGAGCTCGGATGTGACTGAGTCAGCATCCCCTGCGAGCAGACGCTGTTTGTTTATCTGACCTGCGGCAGCCTTGGATGATTCCAGACGCTTGATATCTTCTTCAATGTTATCGAGCAAAATGGTTCGGCTACGTGCGATGCCTTTTGCTGAGCGTGCGGGCACGAACGCTGCATATGCAACCGTCAAAAACATCGTAGCAATACTGATGCCCATGACGATGTTGGGTGTTTTAGGAGTCAGACCACCTGTCATGATTTATCCGAACCCTTCGATGTCCCAGCAGCCTTCTTCGATTTAATAGGCTTCGGCAGAGGAACATTCGCAACAGCCGTCACGTTCATCGTAAAGTTCACCACTTCTGTCTGTTCGATTTTGGCTGTTGATGCATTGACAAGCTGAACATCACGAAAGCGATCAGATGCGCCAAGTGTGTTCACGAATTGTGTTACCGCTTCGTTTGTCAGTGCTGTGCCACGAATCTGTAGGGGACGACCTCGATCCATGTTCACACCGGTAAGCCAGACTGATTGCGGTGCTGAGATGGTGATAGTAGCCAGTGCATCTGATAATCGTTGTCCTGGTGCAAAGGCCGGGTCTAACAGGTTCGTAAAGTCCGTTTGCTTCTTGCTCTCGAGCTCAGCAATCTTTCGATTACTACGCGCCTTGGCAACACGTTTAGCCCACGTGGCTTCACCCTTTATGACAACCTGTTCCTCATCAAAGCGCTGAGTGAGGACAACAGCCACCAGTAGCGCCGCTGCAATCAGGAAGTATATCGAGAGGCGATTACTCTTCTTTGTTGTAGCCGCAAGCTCTTTGCCTTGCTCTTGTCGCGAAATCAGGTCATGGCCAGAAACATCTGCAAGCGATGACAACAGGTCTGTAGAGAGTACCTGCGCACCGGGAAACGCAACATTTGCTGTGGTGAAAACCTGCGCCGTAGATTGACCATCGGCTAGCAGCGTACGTTTTGCTTCAATCTCAGGAGACTCAGCATGCAGGACGGAGCGGGACAACACAGTGTCGCCTCCGGCAACAAGGTCAAATGTCGTCTGACTTCCATTTCCATCAACAACCAAGCCGTCCGTAACACCAATAGAAGCGAGCGCTGCCGCAGCAGAAACTGCCATCGGAACAAAACGAACCTGCTTGATTCCCTTGGAAGCGAGCTGCTCACGGATATCAATCAAATCAGATGTGCGCACAGCAGCGACGACGGTCAGGACGCCATCCGCCGTGACATCCGATGTCTGATGCGCGCAAAATGCTGCATCTGCTTCATCGATTGGAAAGAGGGATTTCCACTGGACAAACACAAGCTGGCGAAGGTCATCACTGCCAACCTTAGGTAGCCGAACTGTTTTTAGGAAAGTTCGCTCACGCCCGATTCCAACAATTGCTGACTTTCCTGATGCGTTTATGGTAACGGATGCGAAGTCAGTCCCGACAGATTTGTGTCCGGAGGAGAGCTCCATTACAGCCACTTGACTGGGGGACCAAGAGAAAACAATATCGGGCTTTAGTTGGCGCTTCATGGAGTCTGTCCTAACACTTGCGTGGTAACCGTTGGCTCTGACGTCCATTGCCACCACTCTGGCGCGGAATATGACGCAGGGAATCGCTCAAGGTTCACTATCTGCGGGGTTCCGTTCGTGATACGGACCGTTGCTTCGATCGCTACTGACTGCTGTCCAGCCGTTCCCAAGGCTCTGATAATGAAAGTATCGCTACCCACAGTAAAGTAGTCGGCGATTTGTGAGAGAACACCATTGGTCACATTTGGAAATGTCGCCAGATCTCCAAGATTAGATATTCCAGTTGACTGCCGCGATAGGATCTCGCTCACTAGCTCCGCTGTCATGTTGGGAAGAAGTTCAAGCACACCCTGCGGTGCAGTATTAAGGTTTATCTTGCCCGTAAGACGTGTATCAGCCGTAAAGCCAACGGAGTTCAGGATGATATTCGCTTGTGATGTTCCAAGTGCGTTTTGTTGAAACAGGGTTCTGAAGTTTTCCCAAGGAGCATTCCGCTGCAAGTTGGTTGCCGTGCCTCGGTCAAGGCCAAGCTGTGTCAACCCATTAATGTTAGTAATCTGCTGATTAACGTTTACACGTTGATTACCACTTCCCTGCGTATTCGAAGAACCTGGGTCAAGTGTAATCAGCGAACGTAATGGGAGTGTACGGGTTCCAGCTGTGTTTGCTTGAGGGGAACCTACACCACCTAAACCTGTGGAATCATCCGGAGCACCATAGAGCGTCGAAGGAGTCCAGCCATTGACTAGTAACAACTCTGAAAGTGTTCGAAGCGGCCGGCTTGCTTTCTGATATGGAGTTGTCAACTGAGTGTAGACAGCATTATCCGCTCCACTTGCGCGTGTTGATGTCGCAGGGTCCTTCCAATCAAGCAATGAATCAGACTGCTCCGATGTCAATGAAAGATTCAGTAGAATTTCACTGGTGGATGTATTGATGTCAATAAGAGAACCCGCATCGATGATCTGGTACCGAAACGTTGCATTTCCGAGGTCAAACTGTTCATCTCCCTGCTGACCTGCCAAGTACCAATCATCGTTCATCGTCACCAGATTGGTATCTACCGTCGTAAGGGATGCCAAGGCTTGGTTTAGCCCTGCACGGGATGCCGCTTCGGCACGCATGAGCTGCATTTTCCCAAGAAGGATATTGGAAGTCTGGCGATGGTTTGCTGCAACTACTGCGACAATGGCCACTAGCGCGGTAACGACAATCAACACCTGGAGGAGGACCGCACCACGATTGCTGTATCTCATGGTTGTGATGCTCCTTGCGTCACTGGGTTACTGATTGTCACATCACTGTTCGGGATAATAACGACGAACTGATGCAGCTGGTCAGTTGATTCGTCGGTCAGCCGATACTGAACCTTGACTGCCGCTGGGAGGCGTCTGGTACCAGACCGTGTGTCCCACTCACTCAGCCATTCTGAGCCATCCCAGAATTGAAACCCAATTTCTGAAACATCGGCGCTTACCAAAGACTCAAAGCCACCTTGCAGTGGATCGGCATCTACAGGTCGCTGTATGCGCTCAAACATTCCAGCTGCGTTGCCAGCATCACCTGTTGCAACGGTGCCATAGGAATATTCGGCTAGACCACCCAATGGACCGTAGGTGTCGTGGACATCATCAAAGGTCAGTTCGGCACTGAGAGATCCACCTGGGATATAGGAATAACTCGATGTAAACGTAATACGCGTGGCTCCAAGGTCGCTTGATGCCTCATCCGATGACGCGATAAAGAAGGACTTTGTATCGTTGGCATCCGCGCTGAGCGAGGCGCATGACAGTGATTGGCGCAATCCGGATGTCCAGTCTGACTTGCTCTGCTCGGTTTGTAGCACCCGTTGCGAGAAATACAGGTGATCGACGCCGGCCCGGAATGCAACTGCTGATGCTGCGACAACAATTCCACCGATGCCCATTGCAACGAGAAGTTCAATCAGTGTCAGTCCTGCCTCACGTTGCCTCACTATTGTCCGCCTGTTCCAGTGGTCGAAATCGAGGACGCATCGAAAATGACTGTCGAAAGAGACTGTTGAGAAACCGCATCAGAGGCAGTGATTGTCACCACATACGTGCCATCTACCGAGCCTGCCTGCACATCAATGTTATAACTGGCATCCGGCGCGCCATCTTCGGAAAAGTCACCATCTGTTGGTGTCTCCGTCACGGGCGATGTCACTCCGATTTCTTCGATCTTGTTCGCTGCTAATCGGAGGAGACGTTCCGCATGGACGGCATTGATGTTGGTTTTCTGTAGGGATGCGAGCGCCTGCATTGCAGCTACGACACCGACGCCACACAGAATGACGGCTACCATCGCCTCAACAAGCGTAAATGCACGCTTATTGTGCATTGTCAGGGACCCAGTCACCAGCAGCCCATTTACCACCCGAAGCTTGCGCATCCGGTAGGTTTCCGTCTGTAAACCAGGTTGCTGCACCAGTCTTCGTCACGCGGAGAATCAGGCTGCTTCCGGTGTCGGTTGTGAATGTAAGATCAGCCGCATCACATTTACCATCGCCGTACGCAGACCAGTTGTCAAGTGCTTGCGGGTCACCATTAGCCTCAACCGGCGGCGTCTCGACAGAATCGAGCGTTAGCTTCCCATTGAACGTAGATGATTTAATTTCCACGGGGTCTTGCGACCCTTGAACACGTTCCATCACCAGCGTTCCACTGTCATCACGCAGCTGGACTGTAGCGGATGACTTCTTCGCTTCTGACATCGCTTGCGCTACAAATACGACAACATTTGACTTAGCGGTCACCATTGCCATGGCATCCTGCATACGCATCACATTAGGTATTACCAATGTTGCCAGCAGGAGAAGTATGCCAATAAGAACTGACATCTCAACCAGGGAAAAAGCCCTTCGCCTTGTCATTGTGTGACGAACTATTCGCTCGTGATGTCCGCTGCATCACCTTCGCCACCGGGAGCCATGTCTGAGCCGTAGCTTGTGATAGTGAAGTCGTCGCCATTTGCGCCTGGGGCTTCATAGGTATAGTCACCACCCCACGGATCCTGTGGGAGTTCTTTTTGGCTATACGGTCCACGCCAGCCATTGACATTGCTAGGCTGTTGGCGCAATGACATCAGGCCATCTTCGGTGCTTGGATATTGATCGCAGTCAACTCTGTATTGCTGAAGCATTCCTGTAAGCGTCGAGATATCAGTCGCAGCCTTCGCACGCTTGGCATCACCGGTTCGCCCAACAACCCGGGGGACGATAAGCGCTGCAAGAATCGCGAGAATAAGGATGACGACCAGCAGCTCAATAAGCGTAAAGGCGCGCCGGGAACGTAAGTTTCGCATGATTTTCATTTCACCAAGTTACCTGCCATAAAGATTGGTATCAAAACAGAAAGAACGACAAATCCAACAAAAACACCCATTGATAACATAATCGCCGGCTCCAGAAATGATACGAGGCGCCGCATCCCGGTATCAACTTCAAAGTCCATCGAATCGGAAACTCTGCCTAACATACGTGGCAAGTCTCCCGTTTCCTCACCAATTGCGACCATATGCGTTAGGACTGGCGGAAAACACCGCGCATCGCGGAGGGCATCCGCAATCGCACGCCCTTCACGCACTTCCTGTTCAACTTTTTTGCATGCCAGCTGATAAACACGGTTGCCACTGGAGAGCCCAGCAATCTGAAGTGCATCTAGGATGGAAACACCGCCGTAGACTAACGTACCCAGCACGCGAGCAAATCGGGAAACAGTAGCTTTCTGAACAACGGGACCCATTATTGGAATCTTAAGGATAACGGTGTCAAATAAGGTTCTGCCGGATTCCGTTGCCAGGTACATTCGGACCAACACAACCGTACCAATAATCATTCCAATAGCCAGCGGCCATTTCGTTGACAGGAAATCTGACGATGTCAATAAAAAACGTGTCGTAATGGGAAGCTCATCCCCGAGGTCCTTGAACACGCCGCTCATTTTTGGAACGACAAATCCAATAAGGAAAGCGACAACGAATACTGCCGTGGCAGCGAGAATACAAGGATAAACCATCGCACTAACGATCTGAGACCGTCTTGCAACTTCCTTTTCCTGAAAGTCTGCTAGTCTGCCAGCGACTTCAGGGAACTGCCCGGATGCCTCACCTGACCGCAATGTCTGTGTAAACACATCGTTGAACAGACGTGGAAACTTCGCCAGTGCCTCGCTGACAGGCATTCCGCCGCGTACATCTTCGAGAACAGATGCGCATATTCCAATGAGCTGCTGATTTTCTGTTTGTTCGCCAACCACTTGAAGAACACGGTCCAGCGGAAGTCCCGCCCCGGAAAGGTCTGCTAGTCGCCGCGTAAACGTAGCCAAATCCTCCCGGCTCGGGGCGCGTCCACCCGCTGTGAAGGCTGAGACCGGGTTAGTGGATGCCTTTTGCTCCGCAATCTCTGTGACGTAGCGACCCGCCGATGCCAGCTGGGCAATGGCAGCATCTTTATTGTCAGCATCAACAATTCCAGAGCGCTTGGCACCCGTGGAATCGATGGCAACATATGTGAACTGAAGACTAGCCATTACAGACCATCACGCTGACACACACGTAGCACTTCTTCTGGAGTCGTCTTGCCATCCATGACTGACAAACGGCCATCACCGAGAAGCGTTCGCATGCCGTAAGCGGCAATCGCGTGATCGCGTAGCTGAGTACTATTTGATCGTTCAACAGTCATTCTGCGGATCGGTTCATCCACTTCGAAGAGTTCGTACAGCGCTTGGCGACCCTTGTAGCCGGTGTTCTGGCACTTGTCGCATCCAGCGCCACGGCGGAATGTCGCCGTAGCGGACATTTCCGGAGTGACTCCGATTGCACGAAGTGACGCAGCAGATGGCGTGTCTGGCGCAGCGCAAACCGGGCATAGCCGTCTAACAAGTCGCTGGGCGACGGCCCCAATCAGGGATGACGCCACAAGGTACGGTTCAACTCCCATGTCCAGCATTCTCGTAATCGAGCCAGGGGCATCGTTGGTGTGGAGTGTACTAAACACAAGGTGACCTGTTAGAGCCGCGTGAATCGAAATCTCAGCCGTTTCATGGTCGCGGATTTCTCCAACCATGATGACATCGGGGTCCTGACGAACAATACTCCGCAGGCCGCTTGCGAAGGTCAAACCGATGTTTGGGCGGACTTGTATCTGGGAGATGCCTGTGACTTGGTACTCGACTGGGTCTTCAATCGTAAGGATGTTCGTCGTGGGCGACCATATCTCTTGTAGAGATGCATACAGAGTCGTTGATTTACCAGAGCCTGTCGGTCCAG
>CAIRTT010000220.1 GCA_903881535.1 uncultured Armatimonadota bacterium | reverse complement strand
TTCCAGCTGGAACCTTGGCGCACTTGCTTTTGAAATTCCTTGGCAGAAATCGAAACGGATGTATTTGATGACGATATGGGACCCTTCCAGCGAACATCACCTGCTTCCAAGTCGAGTCTGACGTTTGCAATACCATTGCCCGCCACGCTTACTGAAACATTTTCTACCTCACGGATGTTTCCAGCAGGGATGAGGACGTTACCGTAGAAGTCGCCATTTTCATCTGGAACGAACTGTTCTATCTGGAGGGTTGCAGCACTTTGCGTGGCACTAATAGACCCCTTCGATCCCGGATTTGCACGAACGGTCGCAGTGGAGAGGTCATAAACATTCGTAACAGACCCGGTTGACATCACGCTAGGGGAGATTGGAGTAGGGGCTCGAGACAAAGTCAACGTCATAATGAGCGTCAAACTAATGCCCGTCAGTGCAATCACTGGAATAATCCAGAAACGTTTGCGCTTTGCCTTCACGGCTTCAAGACGCTGCAGGTGTAGCTCTTGTGCCGCGCGGTCTAGATACTCCTGTGGCACCCCAAGCTCGGCTGCGGCTGCCGCACTGGCATCCGCATTTCTCCGATGTTCTTCATCCTCACGGTAGAGCTTGTCAGCAATACGGAAGATTTCGGCTTGGTCTTCGGCCGGGATGTCCGTCTGTTTTAGCACAGGCTAGTCGTTGCCGACTTTACCTTTGAAGTAGGCGATGGTTTCCAAGAGGCCATCCTCGAGGGAGACAACTGGCTCCCAGTTCAAGAGAGCCTTTGCAATCGTGAGGTCTGGACGACGCTGTTTTGGGTCATCGGATGTTGGTAACTCTTGGTATACGATCTCACTGGACGACTCCGTGAGCCGCTTGATTTCCTGAGCGAACTCAAGCATCGTGCGCTCGGTTGGGTTACCAAGGTTTACAGGTCCGGAATGGTCGCCATCTAGCTCGCTAAAGCGGAAAATGCCTTCGATGAGGTCGCGCACAAAACAGAACGAACGCGTCTGCTGTCCGGTTCCATAGACAGTGATCGGTTCACCGCGGAGTGCTTGTCCAATAAAGTTTGGAACCACACGGCCATCATCGAGGCGCATGTTCGGACCGTACGTATTGAAGATACGAAAGATACGGGAATCCACGCCCTTGAACCTACGATAAGCCATGGTGATAGATTCACCGAATCGCTTGGATTCATCGTAGACGCCGCGGATACCAATAGGGTTGACATTTCCCCAGTAAGTCTCAGGTTGTGGATGCACGAGAGGATCGCCATAGACCTCCGATGTGCTTGCAACCAGGAAGCGTGCGCCCTTGACGCGTGCGAGCTCGAGAGCATTGTGGGTGCCAACACTGTTCACCTGTAGGATTTCAATTGGCTTTGTTGGGAAATCCACTGGGCTAGCAGGGGATGCCAGATGGAAAACGACATCCACCGGGCCATCAACGGTAAATGGCTGGATAACATCCTGTTCAATCAGGGTGAATGCCGGGTTGTCGATGACATCTGCGACGTTGTCTCGGCTGCCGGTGATGAAGTTATCGAGGACGGTAACTTTATAGCCCTCGGACAGAAGCCGCTTCGACAAATGTGAACCAAGAAATCCGCTTCCACCTGTTACAACTGCATGCTTCATGTCAATATCACCAATCCTTTTTGATCCGGAAACGGATGTGTCTAATTCTACCTACGCAGTCAGTCGTGCGCCAAGCATCGATTGTCTGCAATAATG
>CAIRTT010000219.1 GCA_903881535.1 uncultured Armatimonadota bacterium | reverse complement strand
GCATCCCGGGTAAGGTCATCCTGCGTCGGGCCCAAGCCGCCGATACAAATCACAATATCTGCGCGCGACAACGCCTGACGCAACGTGTCACCAACACGCACCGCATTGTCGCCAACCGTCGTGCGGAAAAAGACATTCACGCCAAGCGCGGAAAGACGCTGCGCCAAAAATGGAGCATCCGAGTCCAGAATCTGCCCGAGCAGAAGCTCCGTCCCGATAGAAACAATTTCTGCGGTTATCACAGCACGGATTCTACCAACCGACGCCCCGAATCCACGCTACAATTGCACTGTTTCCAGGTCCCGCTTACGCATTCACCGCTGAATAAATCTGGGACACATCCAACCAACCGGACATCCCCCATGAACCAACCCCGTATCGCCGCGTTTCCAAAATGCTACATGGATGAGCTCTGCATCCACAAAACCATGACCGTCCCGCAGTGGATTGAGCTGGCATCCACCCTCGGCGTGGATGGCCTTGAGTTCTACGCCGGCTTTATGGAAACTGATGCCGCTTGGATTGCCGATATCCGGGCCCGCCTCGATGCGCACGGCCTTCAAATGCCGATGCTATGCTGCTCCCCAGACTTCACGAGCGACAACATCGATGCCGAAATCGCCAAGGAAATCGAGTGGATTAAGCTTACATCCGCATTCGATGGCAAATACTGCCGCGTTCTCTCCGGGCAGCGCCGCCCCGACCTCACCACCGAGCAGGGGCTTGACCGCGTCGCCGGCGCCATCGAGGCCTGTCTAAAAGCAGCGGATGACTACGACATCACCCTCATCCTCGAAAACCATTACAAAGATAACTACTGGACCTACCCCGAGTGGGCGCAGTCATCCGAGCGCATCGCAGCACTGATTGCCCGTATCGACCACCCCCGCTTTATGATCAACTACGATCCATCCAATGCCTTCCTCGCTGGTGAAGATCCTCTTGATGTCCTTGAAGTCGTCAAGCACCGCGTCATCACGATGCACGCATCCGACCGGACGCTGCTCTATGGCACCATCGAGGATTTGCGGAATGAGGAAAATGATTCCATCGGGTACGCGAGCCGCCTATCCCACGGAGAAATCGGCAAGGGTCTGAATGACTATGATGCCATTTTCACAACGCTGAAAGCCGCCGGGCGCACGCCGGACTGGGTGAGTATTGAGGATGGCATGAATGGCATCGATGAGCTCAAGCGCAGCGTTGACTTTGTCCGTCGTAAGGTTCAGCAGCACTTCCCAGCCTGAACACACATTTAGCAGAAAGTACCCACACAAATGAAACCGATTGTCCAAATTTCCCTTGACCTGATTGACCTCAATGAAGCCCTGAAGACGGCTGAAATCGCGATGCGGGCTGGCGTAGACTGGCTGGAGGCCGGGACCCCTTTGCTGCTTGCCGAAGGTGTGCACGCGGTGCGTGCGCTGCGCCGCGAGTTCCCGAACACGCCGATTGTTGCCGACCTGAAGACAATGGATGGCGCTTATCTCGAGGCGGAAGTGATGGCAAAAGCTGGCGCATCCCATGTTGTGATCATGGAGCGTGCGCACCCGGAATCCATCCGGAGAATTGTGGAAGCCGGCCGCGATTTTGGCGTCAAAGTGATGGGCGATAACCTCGGGGCTCCTGATATGGTCGCATCCGCCAAGCGTCTTGAAGACCTGGGCTGCGATTACGTGATCCACCATATTGGGTTTGATGAGCGCAATGGCTATGCGGCGCGTGGCGAGCGGATGCCGAGTCCTCTCGATCAGCTGCGCGATGTCGTCAATGCAGTCAGCATTCCCGTGCAGGCGGTAGGTGGTCTGACGCTTGAGCAGGCGATTGCGTGTCCAAGTTACGGCGCGCCACTGGTGGTGCTTGGTGCTCCGCTTGCGATTGATAACACTGCCTTCCAGACGGCGAGCGGCGACCTCGAGGGTCTGCTGCGCCTGATTTGTGAAAAGGTGCATGCATATGCGGATTAATGGCCCGGTACTGATCACCGGGTCGGTCTCCGGAATTGGGAAGGCGACGGCGCGGCGGGCGATTGCCTGCGGCGCGGATGTCATCATCCATGGAATTGATCAGGCATCCGCAGATGCGGTTTGCGCCGAGCTTGGAGCAGCATTTGCCGTGAGTGGCGACCTCTCGGACCCGGAGGTTCCACAGCAGCTGATCGATGCGGTTATCGCCAAATTTGGCAAGATTTATGGCATCGTTAACAACGCCGCAAACACCGGGCGTTCAGTGCTGGATAACACAACTCAAGAATTGTTTGACAATATGATGGCGGTGAATGTCCGTGCGCCTCTGATGCTAATCCAGGCGGCGATTCCGCACATGACGGAGACGGGTGGTGGGCGCATTGTGAATATTGGGTCGGTAAATGCGTGGTGCGGCGAGCGGAACCTGCTGGCGTATTCGATCAGCAAGGGTGCCCTGCTCACATTGACGCGTAATCTGGGTGACTCCCTGGGTCCGATGGGTATTCGTGTGAACCAGGTCAACCCTGGCTGGGTG
>CAIRTT010000218.1 GCA_903881535.1 uncultured Armatimonadota bacterium | reverse complement strand
TATCGGGCACGGATGAGCGTTTCCAGCTCCTGGTCAACAGTCGTGGGTTGGTTGGACAAGCTAATCTCCCAAAGTCAAGTTCATCATTATAGCCGGAGCCATCCGTGCTATCGTCATCCAGAAGAGATGGAATTCGTATCCCCTCTCCAGAAATACGGGCATCCACACTTTTTAAGAACATTTTGCTCCGTTTGGCAAACTTCTTGCGTCACTGTTCTCTGTCAGGCCGCCGAACTTGACAGGAGAGAAGACAAACGGTGTCGATACTAACTACTACCAGACCAAAAAAGCGCACACCCATTGATCCCGTTGGGACAAAGCATGGTGGAACAAAACCTGTTCTTCCTGCCAATACCACGGAAGCGATTCAACAGTTCCAAGATCAACTATATTCACTTTCAGTCTTTGCATGGCTGAGGTGGCCAGATGGCATCAAATGTATACACTGTGGTGCGGAAGACCCCGGATTCTTGTCAACCCGACAAATCTGGAAATGCCGCGATCCACGCTGCCGGAAACAGTTCTCAGCTCGCCGCGATACGCTGCTGGAAGATTCGCCGATCCTCATCGGTGACTGGCTTGCCGTCCTCTGGATGGTCGCAAACCAGCGTGGTGGAGTGAGTTCCTATGACCTGAAGGAGCTTTTGGGAGTGACCCAGAAGACCGGATGGTTGATGCTTCGCCGCGTTCGGATGGCGGTTCAATACCTCCACGAGACCGGAACTCCGATGCCAAAGCGTGCAAGAACGGAAGCGGAGCGCTTCGCCCGTCTTACAGCACATGTCCTGCTCGTAAGTAATGATCAGCTGGCACAGGAAGAAGCATCAGTGGATGCCGGTAAGCCTCTCAGCAACCCGTTCGCTCGGCGCGGCGCTGATCGCACCGGTCTGCGTTCGATGACGGATGCTGCATAGGTAACCGTTTCTCTCCTGGAATCACCCCTGCCCCGTTTCAACTCGGGGCAGGTTTCTATTTAACGGTACGATTCCGCCATGACGCTGTGGGAAATCATGGTTGGCTACCCTGGCTCACAGGATATCGACCAACACCCCTACTACCCCTATCGCCTTGCAAAGCTTGCATGGCACATTTATCACCATAGCTTTACCAAAAATGGACGCTGGTTCCTCGCCGGTACGGCAATCGCAAACTTGTCGTTCACGATGTTCTGGTCGTTTGACATCCAAACATGGATACTCGCAGCTGCCATTAATTGCATCTGGTTACCTGACTTCATCGCAAAGCTTATCCCGATGAAGGACATGGCCATGCTGAGCGGCAGCGTCACGCTGCAAACAGGACAAGGCGTTACCCTTTCTGCCACCACAACATCGTTTTCTGCAAACAGCCTCCTGCACTACGAAAGGCTTCCGCTTGCGCTGGTTGCCACACATGATGAAGGATTTCCTGAGACAGAGCATGGCATTGTCAAAATGAGCCTCATCGCTCGCTTTCGTGGAAAGTGGCAAATTCCAGCCATCCGTGTCAGCCGCCCTGGACCCTTTGGTCTCATCGCCAGGTCCCGAATAATCCCTTCGCAAGTACAGGTCTGTGTGCTCCCCGGCATCCCAGCGACGCAAACGGTACTTACAGCAAGGTCTGTAACCTCCGACTGGATTGCTGCTCAAACCGCACGAAGCAGTCCGATGGCCACCGGTCTGGATATCACTCGCACACATACTCCTGGCGACCCAAGTAACCGTATTGACTGGCGGGCATCCAGCCGATCAGCTGCAACATCACAGCCTGCCCTGCAGGTTCGCGTTGCACAAAAGGGCGCCATCGATGGCATTCATATCATCGTGGATGAGCGCTGCGTCGTCGCTCCAGTGTCAAAGTGGCAACACTGGTCGGGCCGGGGAATTCGAGAGCCACTACCGATTCCAGAATTCGAAGCCCTTGTTTCTCTTGCCTATGCCAGCGTCCTTTCCTTACTCAAGGAAGGTCAGCGAATTGCATCGATCACCAGCCAGCGACAAAGCTTTACAAAACTGCATAGCCAGGATGACATCGCCCAGGCATTTGCAAGCTTCAATCATTTTGAAACACCACCCACGTTTCTTGACAAAGTCCCCCAGCCGACAATTCCAGCGGAAGATGCGATTGTGTTCACGCTGATACCAGAGCAATACAGATTTGATGCAGGTTCAAAGCAGAATCAGCGACTGTGTATCATTGCAGATCTGGATGGAATCGTAACTGAGGTGCTTCCAGATGCCTAGCCGCGTTGCGACATCCACAGTCGTTCTAACAAACATAGCGGTCTTCCTGACGGCGATCGGGGTTATCAGTGTTGCCGGATGGCTTCCGCAGCCAATCGGCATCGCCTGCTTAGCACTTATCGCATGCTTTGTGCGGCCACAGTGGAAGGCCGGTCTTTGGATGTGGATTGCGGCGGCGGCATTGACGATGGGTGGAGCCCTTACAACGCCGGATGCATCCCCGATGGAGCTTCTTCAAATCGGTCCGGCCCGGCCCCGCAACCTCCTTATGCAGGCATCCCTGGCCGGGACCTTCGTCAACGCTCTCGCCTATCGCCAACATGACCCAAGGCGAAGCGCACTCCTGGTCATGATTGGAATCGTTGTGACCGCTACCGGTATCACAAACACATTTTCGATCCAGGGAAAAGTCGCGGCAGCCATCCTCCCGTTGATGATTGGATTGCTACTAGGTTTGAACAACATCGATGTGAAACCCACATTCCGTTCATTCCGCTGGCAGCTCCTTGGCGCTATCGCCTTTGTGATCGCATTTGCAGGCACATCCACCCTGATAACTGTCAACAAAGACTTTATCTACGAGCTTGGTAACAAAATGCTGGATGCAAGGCCATCGGCAGCATCCGGGTCACGGGGTATAGAACAACCACAGCTCGGGCCGACGTATGGCGATGCCGGCAGCACAGCCCGGGTCCTCCACGTGCAATCAAAGACACCGCTCTACCTCCGGCAGGCGGCCTATACGTCTTACATTTCAGGGGCCTGGGGACCTCCGATGACCTTTCGTAGGATGGGGCCATTGCCATCCAAGTTCATTTTGGGAACTGATCCCGATGCGATTAAGATTCTACGCTTCGATGGTTCCGACCGCGTTCTCTACATGCCGGTGGAGACAACGGGTATCGTCGCTGATGTCGAATCTAACCTTGTTTGGGCGCCAGATGACGATGGCCCTGTGATCACGGGCCCGGATGCATCGTCCGAGTATGCGATTACGATCGCGAGTCCCGATGCCAAACGCCCGCAGGAAACTGTTCTGGGTGCTGAATCCATTTCCCAGCAGGAAGCATCGTTAGACATCCCCGATGACCTCACGGGTCCTCTAGAGCGCTTTGTTGCGCGCAATGGGATTGAAGCTGGCTACACACTTGAAACTGCTAATGCCGTCGTGGCCGCGCTGCAGAATGAGCACGCATATTCGCTTAACTTCTCGCCCAACCCTGGCGATGCACTTGCATCCTTTCTGGATTCCCCTGGGGAGGATGCACATTGCGCCTACTTTGCGAGCGCGACGGTAATGATTCTTCGGCATCTGGGCTATCCCGCAAGGCTGGTGAGTGGATTTTACGCGCATGAACCTGC
>CAIRTT010000217.1 GCA_903881535.1 uncultured Armatimonadota bacterium | reverse complement strand
CGCCTCCGGTTCGTAACGCATAGAGACATCAGCGCCGCTGACATCCATAAGGCTGGGGTAGCGATCAGAGCTGCATTCACTCCTTAGATTGGTCGTAGGTGTTTACTTAAGCGCGGCCAGGATATCTTTGCCGATTAAGAACCAGATTCCAGAAATGCCGGCAAATGTCAGCGCCAGGGCTTCGAAGCGCCCTTGGTCTATTTTCTGGGCGATCTTGCGGCCCACGAAGCCACCGGCGATTGCAGCAGGAAACAACATCGCGCTCTGGCCCGCCGAATGCAGCGTGATCGTCCCGCCATAAATCCCAAATGGCACCTTTACCCAGTTCAGGCAGAAGAAGTACCATGCACTCGTTCCGAGAAATGTAAGCTTCGGGAGCCGCATCGCGATCAGGTAAAGGTTCATCACCGGACCTGCTGCGTTCGCTACCATCGTCGTAAATCCCGCGATGAGTCCCACAAAACCAGCTGACCACGCCGGCAAAGGCTTCTCTGCGACCCCAGCGGCGGTCATCCGCCTGCGACGCACGGACAGAATAACCATCGGGATGATGCTCGCCCCGATCAGTTGCTTCACCGCCTGGTCATTGAGGCGTGACAATGCAAATGTCCCAATCACAATTCCAGCCAGCGCCCAAGGAGCCAGCTGTAATATCTTCTTCCAATCAGCCTCGCGGCGATATGTCAGAACAGCAAGCACATCGGCGCAAATCAGCACCAACAGCACAATCCCCACTGACTCCCGTGCAGGGAGAAAAAAGGCAAATAGAGGCACCGCAAGAATACCAAGCCCCGGGATTCCGGTCTTGGACATACCAGCAATAAAGGCCCCGGCGAATGCCAGGGCCCAGTGCCACCAAGGAGATGTGAACGTCATTACGGGGTCAGTATACGCTGGTTCAACAGGAAGAAAATAACTGATGCTAGAGCGATCCGGTAGAGCACAAAGCCAGCTGTGGATGCTTTGCTGAGGTAGCGGAGCAGCCACGCAATACAGGCGTAACCGACCAGACCTGCAATCACGGTCGCGACAGCAACCTCTGGCATCGACCAGTTGATGTCCGCTTCCGCGCCAAAGACTTGCTCCTTCTTACCAACCAAGTCCTTCAACTCAACCAGACCGCTGAGCAGGATTGCCGGGAGTGACAAGAGGAAGGAAAATCGTACAGCCGCCTCGCGGTCGAGGCCTGTGAAGAACGCACCTGTCAACGTGGAACCTGAGCGGGATGCACCTGGAATCAGAGCAATGGCTTGGAAGAGACCAACGATGATTCCATCTTTGATCTGAATGTCCTTGCCATCCCGGCGTGGATTCGTCATCCGCTCCGCAAGCCCCATTAGGAGACCCATGACAACCAGCATCGTTGCATTGATGTAGAGGTTGTGCAGGTCCTTCTCGATGAACTTTTTGAGCAAAAGCCCGATCACGCCGATCGGGATTGTCCCGATAATCACCGCGTAAAACAGCCGTGCTTGGGATGACATTTTGTCGCCACCCTTTGCAAGGGACTTGAACATCCCACCGATGGTGTCAATGATGTCCTTGCGGAAATACACCATCACCGCAATCATCGTTCCAAGCTGTGTAACCGCTGTGAACTGCGCTCCTGGCTTGTGCCAACCGATGAGTTTGGGCACGATGTCAAGGTGCGCCGAGGATGAAATCGGAAGGAACTCAGTCAGTCCCTGCACGACTCCCAGTGTAACCGCTTCAATCCAGTGACCCACGTTGCCAGCCCTCCAGTAAACCCTACGCCTGCTGAGTGTTTGCCTTGACTGCACGGCTCATATGGTCGGCCTTTCGCTGGCGTGCTTGCTGAGGATACACGTAATAGTGCATCAGGAGCAGGCGAGCCAACGCGGCGACTGGCGCAGCAAGGAACATCCCCATCAGACCAAAGAACTCCCCACCGACCAGCAGTGCGATGATTACTATCACGGCATGCAGGTGTAGGCGGTCCCCGAGAATCATCGGGGTGATGATTTTACTTTCGGCAAGATGCATCAGTGTAAAGAGACCTAAAATCACAATTAGGCTGCCATAGTTGCCATTTGATGAACATTGAACGAAGACCAGGATGCCGAGTGGGATGCCACCGAGCAGCGGGCCAATCACCGGTACAACACGGGTGACTGCGGCAATCAAGGCGAGCGTCAGCGCATACTTGATCTGGAAGACGCCCAAGAGCAACCCAATCACCACACCCGCGATCGCAGCCAGCACAAACTGTGCGATGAGGAACGAGCGCATAATAAGAGCCCCTTCCATCATCACTGCATGTGCCAGACGTTGCTTGCGGACGGGAAGGAAGCGGAGAAACTCTCGCTTGAGGTCACGGCCATCCACGATGAAGTAATAGGCCATCACAGGAACGAGTATCAGCTCGACAATATGCGCTGCTGCAGAAAGCGTCTTCGACACAAGACCCGTGAGGTAACCCGTGATGGACTTGCCGATTTCAGGTGACTGCTCCGACCCGCCCGATTTTGAGCCGCTTCCACTTTGCGGAGCAAGCTTTTGCACCCAGTCGGGAAGACCTTCCCATGTTGTCTTAAGCTGCTCTGTCTGCTTGGTGATTTGCGCCTGAATATTCGGCCAGTCGTTCACCAGGTTTTTGAACTCCACCTGGAAAGGTTGGAGGAACACAACAATAATTCCGACAAGCGCTGCCAAAATGGCCGCGAGGACAAGTCCTGCGGCGATCGCCCGCCGTGTATGGCGAGGAATCTTCATTAGCGGCTTGAAATGCATCAACGGATCTACGAATGCACCGGCTGCACTTGCTAGGATTCCCGCAGCGATCACCGTTGTGACAACGGTCTGCAATCTCCAAAGCAAATACAAGATGCCAGCGAGTAACAGGAGTCGAATACTCCGCGCTTTGAAAAATGCCCACATGTGGGTAAAGAAAGCGTGGATGCCAGAGCGGACGATATGTTCCCAATCGTCGCGTGTCAGCTGCCGGGTGTCATTTTCCATCGTTGGTTTCAAATGCCTCTAATATCCAGCTGCGGATTTGCACCGCCGAATCGCCCTTGCCATACGGACTAACCGCCTGGCTCATCCTCGCATAGACCGCATCATCCGACAAGAGGGCATTTGTTGCGGCTGCAATTTTTGCCTTATCGGTTCCCACAAGCACTGCATTGCCGGCATGCACCCCTTCGGGGCGCTCTGTTGTTTCCCGAAGAATTACGACTGGTTTTCCAAGACCTGGCGCCTCTTCCTGTGCGCCGCCACTATCGGTCAGGACAAACGTAGAGCGTCGCATCAGGTGGATGAACGGGAAGTATTCTTGTGGTTCCGTGAGCAAAATCCGTGGATGCCCACCAAGAATCGGAACCACCGTTTCACGAACAACGGGGTTTTTGTGCATCGGGAAGATGACGCGGACATCTTGATGTGTGGTAACCATTTCGAGAATCGCCTCGCAGATATGCTGCATCGGCTCGCCCCAGTTTTCACGGCGATGCGCTGTCACCAAAACCATCCGGCCAGGTGTGTCCACAAATGCCTGTACAGCGGTATCTTCAAAAGTATAGTCCTGTGCAACAACGAGATGCAAGGCATCCACAACCGTGTTTCCGGTCACGCGAATCGTAGCCGGGTCAACGCCTTCCGCACGGAGGTTAGCGGCGCTCAGTTCCGTCGGGGCGCAGTGGAAATCGGTGAGACGCCCGGTGAGGCGGCGGTTCATTTCCTCCGGGAATGGATTCCACTTGTTATCTGTTCGAAGGCCGGCTTCCACATGGAGAAACTTGGCTTTTGCATAAAACGCGGCGAGGCTTGCCACAAATGTCGTTGTGGTATCTCCTTGCGCGATAACGAGATCTGGCTTCTCTGCTTCCAGCACCGGCACCAAGGCTCCGAGGGCGCGTGTCGTGAGATCGGTCAGCGTCTGACGATCCGTCATCAGCTGCAAGTCGTAGTCAGGGGTGACATCAAAGACGCGGAGGACCTGCTCAAGCATTTCCTTATGCTGACCGGTGGAGATTCGGATGATGCGAATCTGGTCCGGATGCCGCTCGAGTTCCTTAATAACCGGTGCCATTTTGACAGCATCCGGGCGGGTCCCAAACACACAGGCAACCGAAACACGCTTCATAATGCGACTCCTAAAACCGGACATGCTGCATGCTGTGTCCGCGCGATGGCATAGTGGAAATAAATACGTTCACGCCCTTTGACGATACGTAGCTCAGAGTTGACTTTCTGCATACCAATTTTTTCCATCACGCGTTGACTCCCGATATTGTCGGCATCCGCGTATGCATCCACTACCAGAATTCCCGGGTTTTGAAATGCAGCATCAAGGAGGAGAGCACCGGCTTCGGTCGCGTAGCCGAGGCCCCAGGATGCACGGCGAAACACATAGCCTAGCTCGCAGTTACCCGGGTGGCCCGATTGAAGGCCCATCAGGTCGATTGCGCCAATCATCTCGCCGGATGCACGCTCTGTCACGGCATAGCCAAACGATGTTCCTTTACGCCGGCGATCCTGTTGTTGCTGAAGGAACATCCGCACAACCATCGCATCCACCGTTGGGTGCCATGGGAGGTAAGTCGTGACATCCGGGTCGGATGAATACACGAGCACTGCCGTGATATCCGCTGGCGAAATCGGGCGCAGGGAAAGACGTTCGCCGATAAGCGTGTCCGGGAGAATCTTTCGCTTCATCGGCCCCAGCGCCATGCGAGGAGGAGAGCGATTGCACAGGTGCAGGCTGTCAGTCCGTAAATGGTCCAGACGGCCTGGCGTACCGAAAGTCCTTGCTTTCGCAGGCGGTGGTGGATATGGCTTTGATCCGCTTCCCGCAGAGGCGCCTTCGTGACGACACGCTTTATGACGACATAAAAGGCATCCAGAATCGGCACACCGAGCACAAGAATAGGGACGATTACCGAAATCGTAGCGGGGACTTTGAATGCGCCGACGACGGCAAGGGATGCGAGCAAGAAGCCAAGGAACTGCGCGCCGACGGTGCCCATAAAGATGCTCGCCGGGTTGTAATTGTGCCGAAGAAAGCCGATACAGCTTCCTGCAACCGCTGCCGCCAGCAGACCGACAACCGGGTCACTCGCCCGCATACTCACGGCCATCAGTCCCATCGTTGTGGCACAAATGGCACAAATCCCGGCCGCGAGGCCATCTAGGCCATCGAGGAAGTCAAATGTCTTCGCCGCAAGAAATATCCAGGCCATGGTTCCAATGATTGAAACTGGGAGTGGAAGCTGTATCCAGCCGCCATCCAGTGGATTTGTGATGCCCGTAATCCGCGCGCCAAACAGCGCTGCTATCAGACCTCCTGTGAGCAGTGACAGCATTTGCTGCCACGGCTTGAGGTCACCTTTGTCATCGAAAAGGCCAACCGTTGCGACGAGGAGTGCACCAATCAAAATTCCAAGGATGGGGTGTGCGTGGTTTGTACTTAGGCCGTGTTCAAATGCCGGGACCCAAAGGAGACGTACCAGCGCAAATGCAGCCAGAAATCCAACGATAATCGCAACGCCGCCCCAGAGAGGCGTCGGCTGCGTATGGACATCACGCTTGCGTGCT
>CAIRTT010000216.1 GCA_903881535.1 uncultured Armatimonadota bacterium | reverse complement strand
GGAACGGCGGGGCTGTCCCAGACAAATGAATACCGATTTTGCCCGATGAGCATATCGCTAATGCAAAGTGCATCTGGAAGGTTTGTGAGGTTGGGGTTTACCGACATCCCGGATGTATTGCTTGTTACGCCGAATGTGGCAGCGAGAATGTCATCTGGTGTCTGCGGCGTAATGGTCTTCGGGATGCCATAAGCGCCGGCATCGAATAAGTCTTCGACTCTGGTGAATGAGCGTTTTGGATGGCCAGATTCCGGAGCCGCCCAGCGAAGGTAGTGTCCAAACGCCCAAGCAAAGTCAAGCCAAGGGTTTGTCGATGCAACCAGTGGAGCGTTGTCACCGTACCAAGTTGTAAATGCATCCGCCTGGCGCGCCGCCGGGTCCCGTTCGGCTGCTGGTGCATCGATAACATCCTGTGTGTGCGCCGGATCCCATGTACACGCAAAGACAAAGTCAATTCTGCAGTCACAGGGCAAGACTTGGTCAAGGTCATCCCCTGGAGGATTACTGACCCGCACGGGGTGGTGTGGATGTGAATGGTTCCACCGTGGATGGACATTAATCCTGATGCTGTAGTCGCCGGCATTCCTAAGTTGGAGCGCACAAACCGCGATACCTTGGCCATCGACAAATGTCTGCTCCGTCAGCTGTATTCCGGAGTCGGGCTCAAAGCCATTACGTGTGACGTGACTTGGGCGCCAGAGGCGGTCCCCGATTGGTACGGGGATGCCATCGGCGGTGATGGACACATCGAACAGAGGCACATCCCATGCCCGGATGCCCCAGTCTGGCTGAGTGCTTAGAGGGATTGTCTTGTAGATGCCGCAGAACTGGTTTGCGTGTCCAGACCCGCGCAGCAGTGTGTTGGGATTGTGGTTACGCGGGTCGAGGAGCATCGGCATGATGATTATTATGGCCTAGCCGGCGACAATATTGACCAACTTGTTAGGCACAACAATTACTTTGCGGATGGTTTTGCCATCGAGTTCGGCGACAATCTTTGGAAGTGCCATCGCAGCGGCTTCTGTGGATGCATTGTCAGCCCCAGCTGGAAGTGTGAGCTTGTCACGAAGTTTTCCGTTAACTTGCACGACAACGGTGACTTCATCGTCTGCTGCGAGCTCCGGATCAGAAATGGGCCAAGGCTCGTTAATTGTAAAGGTGCCCGAATGTCCAAGCATTTCCCAAATAGCATCTGCTGTGTGCGGAGCAAGTGGTGCAAGGAGCAGTGTAAACGCCTCTGATGCTTCGCGTGCTGCCGGGTGGGTTGCACCGCCGGCGGTCACAAACTTGCGGATGACATCCTGCAAAATCATGAGAGAGCTGACCACGGTGTTCATCCGGAGGTCTGCAATCGCGAGGCTGACCTTGGCGATGGTCTGGTGGACCTTTCGCCGTACCGAGCGGGCATCCGGGTGGTCGGCGGATGGATCCTGCGTGGCAGCTACGATGGATTGAATGACATCCCAGCTGCGTGCCAGGAATCTGAACGTCCCGGACATCCGCTCTTCAGACCACTGAATCGTGTCCTCGAATGGAGCTTCAAAGCAGATGTAGAGTCTAAGCGCATCTGCGCCGTAGGCATCCGCCATTTCATCTGGTGTAACGGCATTGCCCTTAGATTTGGACATTTTGAGCCATTGCTTTTCCAGCTGGTCAGGGTTGTATTTGTGCAGCTCATCGGGCTTGATCGGATGGCCGTTTTCCTTGTCGACAAAGGACTCCGCGAGGAGCATCCCTTGATTCCGAAGACCCATCGCCGGTTCATCCGCCGTCAGCAGCCCAGCATCGTGGAAGACCTTTGTAAAGAAGCGGCAGTAGAGGAGGTGTCCGACGGCGTGTTCGCGTCCCCCGAGGTACAGGTCGACGGGCATCCAGTAATCGGCGGCAGCGCGGTCCCAGGCCCCGGTGGTGCAATCCGGGCTAGTGAAGCGCAGGAAGTACCAGCTGGAGTCGACCGAGCCGGCCATCGTGTCTGTTTCGCGCTCTGCGGCGCCGCCACAGGTCGGGCAGGTGCAGTTGACGAACTCTGGAATGGATGCGAGTGGCGAGCGGCCATCGTTTCCTGGTTTGTAGTTTTCGACATCTGGGAGGAGCACTGGCAGCTGGTCTACTGGAACGGGCACGATTCCGCAGGCTGGGCAATGGATGATGGGGATAGGGGTGCCCCAGTAGCGTTGACGGGAGACCAGCCAGTCGCGGAGGCGGTAGTTGACGCGTTTGCGGGCGTAGCCTTGATCTGCGATGGCATCGAGGACTTTGGGAACGGTTGTGACCTTGTCGTTTGGGAGACCGACGAGTTCCGCAGGGGCTCCGATGTCACTGCGAAGCGTTCCACCTTCGGCAAAAGCCGATGTAATGGATGCATCCGTTTGGTCATCGGATTCACGGTAGACAAGGCGAATCGCCAGCCCCATCGCTTTTGCAAAGTCAAAGTCGCGCTGGTCGTGTGCGGGGACGGCCATGATGGCGCCGGTTCCGTAGCCAGTGAGGACGTAGTCAGCGATCCAGATTGGAATGTTTTCGCCATTGACTGGATTCTTTGCGTAAGCTCCGGTGAATACACCCGTTTTTGGGCGATTATCGGCGGTGCGGTCCTGCTCGGATGTGCGACTTGCGGCATCGATGTAGGCATCCACATCGGTCTGCTGCTCCGCGGTTGTAATCGTGGCGACCAGTGGGTGTTCCGGGGCCAGGACGAGGAATGTGGCACCCCAGAGGGTGTCGGGGCGTGTGGTGAAAACGGTGATGTTCTTTGAACTATCAGAGCTGACCGCAAAGTCAACTTCTGCGCCTTCGGAGCGACCAATCCATTCACGCTGCTGGGTTTTGACGCCTTCTGGCCAGTTAATGGTGTCGAGGCCTGTGATCAGCTTGTCGGCGTAAGCAGTGATTTTGAATTTCCACTGTGGGAGAGGCTTTTGGACAACGGGGCCATCACAGCGCCAGCACTTGCCATCCACGACTTCTTCGTTTGCGAGGACGGTGCTTTCGTTTACGCACCAGTTGACGGGGGC
>CAIRTT010000215.1 GCA_903881535.1 uncultured Armatimonadota bacterium | reverse complement strand
TCGCCTACCGTTTGACATCGCCAATGTCAGAGTTAACTCATACGATCCTGACGGTGATCCTGACGGTGCTAGGAATTTAGTGAAAAGAGCGATAACAGAAGCGATAAATGCAGCCGATTTCCAAAGAAGTATTGCGGTACAGAGAGCAACACGCTCGTTGGATATTGTAGCTTTAGATATTTTGGCAGCCACTATAGGAAATAAAAACATGGTTACCCATCCACCTCAAAAGCCAATAGGTATGCTAGTCGCCAATATGCCCGCTGTGAATGCTATTGGTCGACTGCTTGACCTCGGAATTCTGCGGACAAAGTATCCCAAAGACGAATTTTTGGATGACATTCACTGGGAAGAAATCATTAATCAAGGCAGTTGGCTCTATGAACTCACAGAGTTTGGTATTGCGGTCAGAAGTACTCTGCTTCACATATAGTTTTGTGGTGGGACTGCTGCAGGGGTGCATTGTTTATCGGGCTCTCAGATTCGCCCGATAGACGCATTGTGGTTGGAGTGCAGGGCGATGATGACCACACCGTGATACCGACCTGGACGAAGCACTACCATTAGCGGACCACTTGATGGAGACAGTGAGGCAGATGCAAGATGAAGATAACACCGATCGATGAGCAATCACCGACAAGCCCTGGACGAAAATCCAGGGTTTTTTGTTATGCCAATCTACTACCAGGGTGAAACCAGACTTATCCAGAAAACAACCTTGGTGGCAACAGATGTTAGCCACACAAGGAGAATATTTTGAAAGACAATCCAATCCCGGTTACTTATGCCGGTGACGAACGCATCGAACTGCAGAACTGCTATGTGTTCCGTGACGGTTTAGCACATCGAGCACAGGTATCAATCGCATCGGCAGTTTCATACACAGATGACCCGCACTTGTTTCACATTTCAATCACAGTACCCGGATCCAAGAAAATGACTCTGGATTTAGGAATTCCATTCCCAGAAGCAATGAGACTTACTCGACATGTTGCTATGTGGGATAGATTCATCCGCGATTACGAATTGTTCAAGCAGGAAGTTGTCATGGAAGTGTTCCAACGCCCCATCGCTGACCTTATGGAAATATCCTGGAAAGAAGAGGAAGTTGCTTCGGTACGTAAGTTGGTGACCAACGACGAAATGCAGGATTTGGTGAAGAGTGATTTGCTGAGCATAGGGCAAGCATCACTGGAGGGGAACTCTAATGAATAATTTCGCATCCATTCATGTGGGGCACACGAGTGATGAACGACCAAAGGTGGTGATTGGTATTGGAGACATTACTGCAAGCTTAAGCCCACATGACGCTTCCCGCTTAGTGACCAACCTTAAAGCTATCGTTCGCAAAATTAAGCGTGCGAGTTGGAGGAATCAAGATGAGATCTAACGAGATAGCTTGCTACTACGAGTCTCTTGAAGGGGTTGTCGATGCGACCTTTCATGTCAGTATTGCTTATATAGAGCACCTGCATAGAATGACGGTTGCATTGGACATCGGTGCTGGAGAGGACCGCCATACGGTATACATCCAGCATGCGCGTATTCCACAGATCGTTCAGGCATTGAGCTCTTCCTACTTCTCTATAACTGACACGTTGAAACAGATGGAGGAAGAATATGGCAAGTAATGTTGACTGGGCGAATGCAATGCACGACCGTCTGGTGGATGCGCTCCCTAGTGAATGGGACCAAGAAACCAAAGAACTGATTGGTCACGCCTTTCTTGGTGGGATGGCAGAATACCCAGATATTTTGCGTCAGCTAAAGTCCTCCTCGCTCATCGAATCTGACTATTTTGATGACCTAGGTGGAGACTCTGATCTGCGAATCATTGAAGGTAATCGTTACCAGATTCGCATCAAGACCAGTTATCGCAAATAAACCCACTCTCATTTTCGACGCCCTAGGAATAACATGTTATTCCTGGGGCGTTTCTGTGTTCAGTATCACTCACATAAGGGTAACAAGATACCTGAAAATGTACGAGTTCATCCAAACTAGCATGTGTGTTATGCCAGGTGTGTTCTCATGTACACTTACCTGGCAAAAATAGCTAACGGTCTGGAAGATCACCGTTGTTTAGTAGTCCAAGTCGTATTTGTTGCATACAGATGAGCCAATTTTACCGACGAGGGGTTTACGTGGTCAGGTAATACCAATTTAAACAAAACACATGGATGAAAATGTGTTCCACCGATCTGGTAAGTCATAAAAATAGATAATCTCCGTTACGTGGTGTTCTTCAATCCTCGATTTTGTGAAGGCATGAAACAGTGTCGCCATCGCAAAACGATTAGGTAACTCAAGTGGAGACTGTGTAGAACGGTTAATGAAGTCACTTAAACGATTATCAAAAATTAACTTCTGTTGAGTTTTGAATAGGGGCTGTGTTCGTGGGCGTCTTCACGACTTCATGCTGTGCCAACTTATAGCTCAAGCGCCTGACACGGTCCAAGCAGCTACTCGTTCCTCCTGTTAAGGGATAGTCCTTAGGGATGT
>CAIRTT010000214.1 GCA_903881535.1 uncultured Armatimonadota bacterium | reverse complement strand
GGCTCAAAATGCTTCCACAGATCGCGGGAGAGTGTCCTCGCTAGAACCCACCCTTCGTTTGCATTTCCCCAGCTCTGGTCTTTCTGGTTACGCGTGATGATGGAAAACACATAGGGGTTGTTTGGAGCTTTTACATAGAGGACTTCGGAGCGGCTCTGGTTGACTGCGCCACTTTTGCTCGCGACAAAGACATCCGGCGGAAGCTGCCCGAGAGCTTCCTCATCCCAATAATTGCGCCCAAGGCAGCGGAGCATCCGTTCACTGGATGCCGGCGTAAGGAGCTTCCCGGTGGCTATGCGCTCAAGGATCATAGCGATTTCACGTGGACTTGTCTGGCCCCAGCCATAGGTTGCCTGTGCATCCTTGCGGCCATCGGTGCGGGAGTTGACACGTGTTACCGAGAAGCCGAGATCAGCCAGAATGCTGTTGATGCGCGCTCCGCCGCCGGCTTGCGCCTGCAACCACAGGCTAGCCGTGTTGTCGCTGGTCGTAAGCATTAGCATGATGAGCTTCGAAAGCTCAATCTTTTCCTTTGTCTTGAACGAACCCAAGATGTCCTCACCTTCGTAGAGGAGGTCATCGGTGTAGGTCAGCTTTTGATGGTAGTCAAGCTCGTGCTTTTCAAGCTTGTCTGCGATTCCAATTAGGATGGGGATTTTGACGATGGAAGCCGTTGGAAAGAGCTCATCTGCACGAATGGAGGCGATGGTCCCGTTGCGCAGATTTTTTACATAAATGCCCACTTCACCTTGAAAGCCTTTAACCAGACCTTCGATGTGTGCTTGCAGGCGCCTGTCGATTTTTACATCCATACAAATAGCCTCCCCAAGGGACGTTGTAACCGTATTCTAAGGTGAACTTACTCGCTGTGACAGCGGCGACCATTCGCTGTCTAGTGTATGTTGAGATTGTTGTGGTCAAAACACAGTGACGCTGCGGGGAGTTGTAAATTGTTTGCACTTAATTTTTACACAGAGTTATACGGTGATGCCTTACGCAAGGGGCGAAAGACCGCGACTGTCCGCCTTGGAGATAAGTCATCTAAGTACCAGACAGGCCAGCTGGTGTGGATTACTCTCGGGCAGCGCTTCAGCCGCCGAATCAAGGTGTGTACGGCAATCATCGACGATGTCGACGTCAAGCGCATTGTGGATTTGAGCCCGCGTGATTTGATGCGTGAGAACCCTGAGCTCCGCGACGCTGATGCGCTTGTCGATCTGTTGGTCAGAATCTATGACCGCCCGATTGGTCCAACGGATGTTGTTACCGTCATCCACTTCTCCCCGGTAGAAGAATACGGATTTGAGTCTCCCATTTTGTAGTTGAGGCTGCTGCTTGGTAGGTTCGAAAATGCGACTCAGTGTAGTTTTTGATTTCGACTTATATTGATCAAGACAAGGTTTCACCTGCAGAAGAATATGGATTTGAGTCTCCCATGTTGTAGCTGAGGCTGCTGCTTGGCCAATTCAATAAATCTGCTAAGTTTAGTTTTTTGTTAACTGCTTGTGCCGATGACTGAAAAAGTCTCGTGATACGTAAGGGTCGTAATATTTGTTTGAACAGTCTAATTGCGAGATACGTCGATAGTTCGAATGCGACATCGATTGATCCTACAGAATATTGAAAACTGCTATTTTGGAGGGTGGGCGTGAGTGTTCGCATACTGCCATCTGGGTTTGCAAGTTCCACACCAATTGCATCTCTAACCGAGACGGCACGGGCTGCTCTCTTTGATCACCTAGTCGCGCAGGATTGGAACCGATTTCATCGGTACGCCTATCAACTTTCGCGTGGCAACTCGGATGACACAGACGACATCCTTGCAGAGACATTAATCGATGCCTTTAAGGCGTTTGACAAGTTTTCAGGTACCGGCTTTGACCGCTGGTTCTTCCGGATGGTGACACGCAACCATATCGATTTAGTGCGACGTGCAAAGGTACGTCGTGCATTCAGCCTGGACACTGGCTTGCCCTTACTTGAAGGCAAGAATATAGAGCTCGCCGGGACTGCTGACCCACCGGATGGATTTATTCATAGGACACTCTCCGAGCCAATGCAAGCCGCTCTGGACTCTCTGAATGAACATCATCGCGCCGCCTTACTCCTTGCGGATGTCGAGGGGCTGGATTACGATGAAGTTGCCCAGGTGCTTTCCCTGCCAGTTGGAACCGTAAGATCACGGCTTCATCGTGCGCGGGCCAAAATGCGTGCTGCACTGGAATCCTACAGATGCGACATCGGCTGAAAACCATCAACCTCGTAAACAACCGGCATAATCTTGCGGGTGAGGTAGATGGCTGTGCTTCGATTGTTGAAAATACAACCGACGACACTTCCAAAGAGTTGGACAGCCAGCAACAAGAATCGCTACGTTCTTACCTTGCGGTCTACCAAAGAGCCTGTTTTGCACTGGACAATCCATCCGTTTGGCTTAGAACCCGTATCCGCAGAATAAGCTGGGCCTATGGTCCGCCGATGGTTTGGGGAGCATTAGGATGCCTAGTGGGTCTTGGTGTTGCGATTGTTCACCAACGCCTGACACCATCGGTCTTGTTGCCATCGGAAAGTGATATGAACACCGTTTTTACGGTACATGACATTAACGAGCTGTTGCTAGCGAGTCAAAATCAGATTGGGACCAAGTAGTGAGACCCGCTGCACTCGCGCTTGCTGGGGGCACTGCTATTGTTGCTGCTGTTGCCGGTTGGGAGCTGCGATCACGATGGCTTTCCAGAACATTGCAAGTTATCCCAAGGTCGGACCATATGCGAATGTCCGCGGATATAGCAGGTTTGTTGCGTCTGCCAGATTCCGTTGGGGGTTATCGCCGGGTTAGCTCCACGGAAGGCGGGCGCCAACAAATTTACATCAAGGGGCGAGAGGCAGTTTCGTTGTTTCTACCGGGTTCGACAGCAGCTGAGATTGCGGCTGCGCCGGGATGGTCTGTTCGAACCAGTAGCGATGGTAGCAACATTTATACGCTGATCGGACAAAATGACCACTGCGCCGTGGCATTCACTTACGGGAATCAACCTGTTGTTCTTACATCCCGTGTTCAACCAGAGCAACTAATCGAGCTTGCTAACCAGATGATGAAGGCGATGCGCGAGCAGTCATAGTTTTCTCAGACCTGCCTCTTGGTCTACAAAATCATCTACAGGGTGCCTTAGTCTTAAGGCACCCTTGTGTAGTTCTAGTGAGCGATTTCTGCACGCAGCCGCGCGACCAGCCCCGGATCGACAAGCGTTGCACAGACAGTTTCCAAAGCCTCTGCGATTTCATCCGGACGTGAGTTACGCACTTCCTGAATCGAATCACGCAGGAATGACATGTGCGCTGCATCATCGAGGAGGAGATGGTCAATCAGGCGAAGCAGGGTGACATCCCCGCCTGTTACGGCGAGATCCCGGATAGATGCCAGGCCTTCGATCTCGTAGCATTCCCATGCAAGGCTGTCAATCAGGACCGCTTCCGGTGTATTAATCGGTGGAATCCACTGATTTTCCGACAGCTCGCGTTCCCACGTATTACGACAAATCTCATCCGTGTAACCAGCACGCAGAATCAACCACTCCTGGAGCCCGAGGAGGTGCTTGCTTTCATCATAGGCCCAGCGTGTCATAAACCAAGCACGGCCACGGGAGGATCGCTGTGACTGCAATGCACGGGATGAATAGTCAGGGAGGAACATCAGTTCGACGTAGCGACGCTCGACAGCTGCAATCAGCTCTTCCGATGCCGGTGTTTCAGGAATTTCATTCCACGGGATGTCATTCCAGAGGTTCCAGGTACGGTGCTGATCGGCATCCCGGAAAAACTCCCGGTAGCGCTTGTACATCCGACGCTCGGATGGGTCATCCACCATTGCGGCTGCACTGAGCTCCGATGTCCCATCGTGTAGCTGGTTTAGTTCGTCGTGTTCGCGTTTACGCAACATGTGTGCTTATCTCTCCTGTTGGAATGGTGTATCAGATGCCAAAATCGTGGGCATGGGTCTTTTGTCCCAATGTCGCAAGCCGAATGGGGGATTCAGTCATGTGCAACGGATGAAAATGGCTTCAGCTCAAACACATCCACATCCACGCCTGGAGAATACAGGACGCTTGGCGGTGGGATGTTCTGGACATCAGACAGCGGAAACTCGGCATCAAACTTTGAAAAGGCAACGGTGGCATCGATCAGGGAATACTGCTTGTGATGCACCTGGCCTGTGTGCAGCTTGCCCCGATGGATGCTGTGTAGGAGATAGCGCTCCGCAGCCCACCATGCAAACGTGCCCGGTAGAGCGGGTAATGGTTCTCCCGCCGCAATGGTTGCTGAGAGCGCGACATCGAGGCCCGGCTTGTAGCTCGATGTGCGATACCAATATTCATTCCCATCCACGACACCGTTCATCTTTGCATGGAAATAGGGGAGAGAAAATGTCAACCGGGCGATGGCACACGCGATGGCATTTGCCGCATCGAGGCTGAAAAACCAAACACCGGGAGCTTTGCCATCGATGTGCACATACGTCCGCACATTGCACTCGGCAAAGTTGCTCAGCCCGGGCACGCATGGAGCCCAAACCGGCCGGACATTTCGCATTTGAAACGGGACCAATGCAACCCATGCAAAACCATCGAATGTGTCCACCGTTAGCTCGGTCGGAAGCGCCTGCTGGATAACATCCACCGGAACCGGCCAATGGATAAACAGCAAATCCCGCCACGACTGTTGCATCACTGGGGGGCGTCCCGGATGCCGAGTCCAGTATTCACGCTCATCCTGTGTGACATTCATGTTGTATATCCTACCTTCCGTTTGTATCTCAGGAACCAATGCAAACCTCGTTGCGTAGACTGTCCAGATGCCGTGAAAGCGGTACGATGGACGCGGGAGCCAATATGGAACCGGATCAGATTGCAGACACCCTTAAACGCCTTGGAAATGCTGCCAAGGACAAGCTCATTGAAACGATGGGGGATGGTGTGTTGCCCGGCCGGAAGACCAGTGACTGGCCACCGATGAGGGACGAAACCATGATGCCAATGGAACCGGATTGGGATGAAATTGATCGCCGTGCAAATGGCATTATCCTGACCTACACCGCTGTCAGCGCCGCTGCTAACCTGCTGCCATTTGGTTTGGACATCGCCGTCGTGACCGCAACATTTTCCAAAATGGCAACCGAGCTTTCCGGTGTCTATCAGGTTCTTGTCTCAGCAAAGCGCGCACGGCAAATGGGCTTTGCGATCGCGACCACAACTGCCACCGTTCTTGGCGGAGCCTTCGGAGCCGCTTACGCGGGCGCTAAGCTGGCGAAGTTTATTCCAGGTGCGGGCTACCTTGTATCTGTTGCGATTCAGGCACCAATCACCGCCGCTGTCGCATGGGCCGCCGGTGAAACGCTCAAGCACTACTTCAAAGACTGTCGCCGCGGAACCGAGCCCAGCATTCAGGCCCTTTCTGAGTCGTTTGCGAAGACACTTCACCTCAAAATCAGTGACTTTGGCCGCAAACAACCTGTGGTTTCCGCTGATGCTGTGTCAACATCGACAATCCCCGTTCCTCCCAATGCGCCGGCTGCACCAGTCGTAGATCCGGTTGAGGACTGCATCGAAAAGCTGGCATCCCTGCACGCCTTAATGCACGCTGGAGCCATCACTGCCGAAGAATACGAGCTCAAAAAAACCGAGCTCCTCGCACGCATTTAGCGAAGTGAAATCTGAGCTGCTGCGGCGGGATTGGGAACCTGAGCGCAAACAACCCTCCGCAGCCTATATTCACATCCCGTTTTGTGCGAAAAAATGCGGCTACTGCGATTTCAATGCCTACTCCGGCTACAAGGATGGCACTAAGCAGCGCTACGTCGATGCCATTTGCCATGAAATCATCACCCGGGGAGCCGGCGCAAACCCTCTGACGTCCATCTTCTTTGGTGGAGGCACACCGACTCAGCTGCCGACATCCGCACTGGTCAAAATCATGCGGACACTCCGCGAGACGCTTGGCATCACTCCAGATGCCGAAGTGACGGTGGAAGCCAACCCCAACGATGTCCTCCTGCATGACTGGAATCTTCTGCAGGATGCTGGTATTAACCGGGTTTCGTTTGGCGTACAGTCATTCAATCCATCCGTCCTGCGGATGATAGACCGGACGCATGCTCCCGAAGATGCAGCAATAGCACTGCAAACGGTTCGCAGTGCCGGGATCAGCAACCTCTCCATCGATCTGATGTTCGGACTGCCACGTCAAACATTGGCTGACTGGCGACGGACACTTGACCACGCATTCGATTTGGATGTTCCACATCTGTCCATCTACGGCCTCATCCTTGAAGAAAAGACGCCTTTTTGGGGACGGCTGCAGCGCGGCCGGATGGCATTACCCGGGGATGTGGCGCAGGCGGCGATGCTTGAGCTTGCGATGGACCTGTCAGCGAATGCGGGCTACGACCGCTATGAGCTCAGTAACTACGCCAAATATGGGTTACAAAGCCGCCACAACAGGGTTTATTGGAACAATGACTCCTACTGGGGCTTTGGAGCGGGGGCTGTCGGCTATGACAATGTTGACCGTACGACCAATGTGATGCGCCCAAGCATCTACATTGATGCGATGCTTTCCGACCAGCCACTTGCGTTTGAAAACACAGAGACCCCAGATCTTGCGGGAAGCATTGGCGAAACGCTGATGCTCGGCTTACGCCTTCCGGAAGGCGTGCAGCTCACCAATGTGTCGACCCGCTACGGTTTGGATATTCGTGAGCTCTTTGCCGATGAGCTCATTGCCGGTGTGGATGCCGGGCTGTTGGAAATGGCGGGGGATGCGGTGCGCCTGACGCGCCACGGGACGATGTTTGCAAACGACGCGATGATGCTCTTTATCGCTTAGAGGTGATAATGCCGCCTTCGCGTCCGCGCCGATGTTCGATTTCCATTTGGTGGATCTGCTCTTCGTGGTATGGCTCCGTATGGATGACAACTTCCGTGTTCGGAAGAACCTTCCGGATCTCATCTTCAAGCTCTTCCGTGATCTGATGCGCAGCGCGTAGCGAGAGGTCATCGTCCACTTGAATATGCACATCCACATGGCGGTCGGCACCACTCTTACGCGTCCGCAGCTTGTGAAATCCAAGGACTCGTTCATCTACATTGAAAATGTGCTCGATCCGGACAATCTCGTCATCCGGTAAACGGCCATCCAATAAAAAGTCCACCGCACCACGCCCAATATGCCATGCGGCATTAAGGACCATTAAGGAAACCGCAAAACCAATGATCGCATCGATGCGGTTGTAGCCCGTGAGTTTGGTCGCAACCAGACCGGCGAGGACACCCATCGATGTCCAGACATCCACCATGAGGTGTTTGGCATCCGCAGCGAGTGCCGGTGAATCCGACTTGCGCGCGACGCTGCTTAGGTGGGTGGCTACCGTGAAGTTAGCCGATGCACTGGCGATCATGATGCCGATGCCGAGCACACCGACATGGACGTTAGGTTCAGCTCCTAGGAGACTGCGTGTTGCTTCGACGGCAATCGCAATCGCCGCTGCACCAATGATGATAGCTTCGGCAAGCCCGGAGAGGCTTTCAATCTTGCCATGTCCGTAGGGATGGTCATCATCCGCAGGCACCGTGGCCTTA
Source organism: uncultured Armatimonadota bacterium (assembly GCA_903881535.1). Lineage (GTDB taxonomy): Bacteria > Armatimonadota > Armatimonadia > Armatimonadales > Armatimonadaceae > CAIRTT01. The sequence continues at coordinate 1,787 of CAIRTT010000214.1, read as the reverse complement.
CGAATCGCGACAAAAGCAACCAAACTTGCAACTACATCGGTCGCGCTGTGAACCGCCTCACCCTTGATCGAAACGCTGTGGGTTAGCAGCCCGATGACAGCCTTGGTGATGACCAGAGAGACACCAACCCCAATGGACAAGCGTGCGGCATTGATCTTAGTGCGTTCAAGATGGGTCATGCGAAAAGACATTTTAGCGCTATAAACCAAATGACGCGATTGGTTAACATTTATTGATGTAATTTATTATTTCTATGGCGTATCTTAGGCTATGCAACGTCGTGCTTTTACTCTCATCGAACTTCTCGTCGTCATTGCAATCATCGCTATACTTGCCGCAATCCTCTTTCCTGTGTTTGCACAAGCACGTGAAAAAGCCCGCGCTGCAAGCTGTATGTCTAATATGCGCCAGCTCGGCCTCGGTTTGCAGATGTACTTCAGCGACTACGATGACACGATTTTCTTCTTTGGTCACAATGTTGACCGTAGTCGCGTCAACCCTGGGGCTGCTCTTGGAGCAAACGCATCCAACCGCTGGTGGAATCAAATTCTTCCCTATACCGCGAACGACAAAGCGCTTTTGATTTGTCCATCGGATAGCGGCAAGAAGCCAAACAGCACCGATGGCAAGCCACGTTCCTACGTAGCCAACCGTGCGGCGGAGAGCCTCACGCTCGCGCAAGTTGAACGCCCAGCCGACATCGTTGTTGTGACCGAAAAAGGCGTGCCCTTCGATGACTCCTGGTTTGAGCCACCAAAAAACCTCTACAACAAGCCGGGCTTTGGCGAACCTGTCCTCGCATTGACACGGCACACAGGTGGCGTAAATGCGACATTTTTTGATGGCCACGCGAAGTGGATGTCCAAGGGGCAGGTGGTCTCAGAGCCGTGTGGTTTGCCTTGGTCTGGGGTTGACCTGATGCGTCAGTACCCATTGCCGTTGCCGGATCCAGGTAGGACACCTTGGCATCAAAACTGCCCAAACTAGGTTGCGATCTAGTCCGTTAAAGTGAAACACCGCCAAGGTTTATCCCCAGCGGTGTTTTGTTTCATCAGCTTTCTTTTCCGAGTGCCGGTGGGGTCATCGGGGCCGCATCGATTTCTGGCCAGCCATGGTCGCTGCCGCGGTGCTGTTCCCAAGCATATGCGACGCGCAGCGCTGCATCCTCGCGCCAAAGGTTCCCCGTGAACTCAATCATAATGGGCATGCCCTTGTCCGACATCCCGCAGCGTGTGATCACCGTCGGGTGACCGGTGAGGTTGGTCCAGGTAATGTTTGGCATCGCGAGACCCGGGGTGATGTAGACATCGATGCCGCGAAGCGCCACGTCCATGCGGTCCTGCAGCTGGGAACGCAATTGCATGGCAGAAATGTAGTCCGCCGCCGGAATCAAACTCCCAATCCTAAATGTATTCGGCCAGTTCCAGTCATCCTGTTGGACAAGCTTAGGGAGACGGCCATCGGAGATGAGGTCGCTGAATGCGGCAGCACCTTCGGCCCCAATGATGATATCCGGGAGACCTGCAAAGGCTGGCTCGCTGGCTGCGATCGTTACTGGAATCAGGTCCGCGCCCTGGCTTTTGAAGAAGTCCAACACAGCTTGTTGGCTTTTGTCCGCACCCTTGAAGCCCGCAGTATCGAAGCCAATTTTAAGGCCTTTGATTCCAGATGTTGCATCCCAGCGGAATCCAGCATTACTGGTCGTTCTGTCCTCCGGATCCGGACCACAAATCGCGGAAAACACAATGGCAGCATCATCGATGGAGCGCGTAATCGGTCCGATTTTG
>CAIRTT010000213.1 GCA_903881535.1 uncultured Armatimonadota bacterium | reverse complement strand
GACTGGGATGTCATCGCGCAAGTCAAGGAAACTGTCGGCAACGATATTCCCGTGATTGGAAACGGTGATATTGAAACACCTGCTGATGCACTCCGGATGCTTCGGGAAACTGGCTGCGATGGTGTGATGATTGGTCGCGCGGCGATGGGCAATCCATGGTTGTTGGGGCAGATCAGAGATGCGATCGCTGGCGAGCCAATCCGCTGTGAACCCACGGTTGAAGACCGTGTTGCGGTTGCGCGTCAACATGCGAGTTTGCAAGTGAGTGTTCAAGGAGAGGGCGTTGCGTGCCGTGAGCTCCGTGGTCTCCTCGGACATTACTTCAAAGGTGTTCCTGGAGCGACACGACTCAGAGGCACGTTGGCAAAAGAGTCGACACTTGATGGCATTAATCGAACATTGGATGAGTATTTATCGTGGTACCAATCCCACGACCACGATGCACAGATGCAGGAAGCGTTGGGTAATTGATGCGCCATCCTCTAAGTCCATTCACCTACTTGACACGGAATCCGTCCAAGGTCCTACCGATGGGCTTTGTCATCGTTTTATGTGTATTTCTAATTGCAGCAGTGGCATCCATTGCTAACTCAATAGACCTTACTGTCCGAACCATTTACCGCTACACCGAGTTTTTCACCTATGTGATTCCACAGCGCTCAACGCAAAGTGTTCCGATGGACCAGCGGGCAATCCTTGAGATGCAACCCGAGATTGACCGCATCATCGAGGGTGGCGTCTTCTTCGTAAACATCAAGACGGTTGTCGGACGATTACCGTTTGTTGTTATCGGCTCCACACCCGAAGAGCGTGATTACCTGCTGAAGCGTATTCGAGCAACCCTAGTCGAGGGCAGAATGCCCGAAGAAGGTAAGCCGGAAGTGGTCGTCTCGCAGCCTATTCTAGAAAACAGAAATCTAAAGCTGGGTGATGTCATTGCTGGACCATTGGATGATGGCGGAATCGCAGGGTCACCGGTTCCCGTTAAGGTCGTCGGTGTTCTGAAGAGCGACATTTGGGTTGCAATGTCCAGCCGAACGTTTACAGATAAGACATTTCTCCTGACGCCAAAGTGTTTACTGTTTACGACGAAGGTTCCATCGGACCTTGATGTTGTGAACGAGCGGCTCATGCCGGTTGGGCGCAAAGGAGATGGCTTCTTGTCTCCAGAAAAAGTCAACGTCCTTACCCGAGCGAATCTTCTGGCTGAGGTTCGTGATTCTTTGTCATCCATGTACATGATCATGGAGGTTGTCAGCGCCACAGTTATATTTGTGATTGCGTTGATGAGCGGGATGTTGAGTAACATCTACTTTACGCAACGCATTCCTGAATTCGGAGTGCTGGCGGCGCTCGGTATTAGTCGTGCCCGTTTGATGATGAAGATTGTGTGGGAGACGGTCATTCTGACCGTGATTGCATGGGGAATTGGTAGTGTCCTCTCTGTATTCTTGCTGACCTATCTGGCCGCGAATGTTTTCAAACAAAGAGGACTTTTCTTGGATGCCATGGACCCATGGGCCTATCAACACACGCTGCCTATTCCCGTAGCGATCACAATCTTTGCGATGGTAACCGTTTGGGTTCGCTTGAAGCGGCTGGATGCTGTGTCTGTTATAGAGAGGCGATAGGTGGATTTTTATGCTGACATGCAATGATATTTGCCTAGATTACGTTGAAGCGACCCGTATCACGCATGCCCTGAAAGGAGT
>CAIRTT010000212.1 GCA_903881535.1 uncultured Armatimonadota bacterium | reverse complement strand
TCAACCTTGATCGACGGCAAGAGGGTACCAGCGGCGAGGTCGACGCGAAGGACTTCATGCGACTGCTCACTGATCACATAGCCGATGCCGTTTACAATTGTGGCATCGAGGAGATAGCCCGGTGTTTGGAGTTCAGTTTGTTTACCGGTTGATAAGGCTGTGACTGTCAGTGAAGATGTGAGCTTATTTGACTTACCAGTGGCTGATGTAGATAGCAGCCATGTGCCATCTGTTGCCACACCAGCTGCAGCGGGTGTGGAGAAAGTCCGACCTGTTGGGTTCAGTGAACCATCATTGGAAAGTGTAAGTTCTTCAATGATGGCATCGGATCCACGTGAAACGTAAACCAAGCGACCATCCGGTGAGATTGCGACTCCAAAATACAATCCACCCTTTTTATTGCTGTTGGGTGCTTTGATCAGATTGTAGTCACGAACGTGGACCAACTGTCCTGTATCGGCCCGCATCACCTGTAGCTGTGAGCGATTACCAAGGGACGTTGATATGACATAGCGTCCATCGGGAGTAATCTCAAGGGATGTCGGGAAGCTACCAGCACGGATGGATTGACCTGCCGGTGTAATCTGCTGGCCAGTGACAAGGAGTGTAGCCGAATCATTTGATTGCTTTTGAGCAGCAACAAGTGATGTTGAAACTGCTGCAAGACCAATGGTTGCTACAACCGATACAGATGAAATGCGCTTGTACATAAACGCATTCTAACCGACGCTTTGGTCCGGATAACTAAAAGCCAACTGCCTCATTCTTAATCTTGTAGTCGTGAAAGTTTTTACATTCGTACAAATGTATGGTGCGTATTGCTCCATCAACTGCAGGGGATGTAATGACAATAGGATCTGAAATTTCGGTTACTGAACTGAAATATGGACGAAGATAATCAATGTCTTTGATATCTACTTCATCAATGATCACAAGTGCGTCCTGGCCTTCACGGGAATCCAATTTTGAACTTAGGACAAACTGATTGTTACGCGTGTGTGCGAACAGACACTCAACATCGGTAGTGGTTCCTAGTAGCCATGCAGCCATCGCCGTCATCCGATAGTTGGTTGATGCGACGAATCCACCGCGCTTGATGACATCCGCAGCAGGCTTGCCTAATCGTTTTTTAACGACATCCCATCCGTACGGTTCGTAAAGTTTAACCGCTAGCGAAGGTTTGATACGTATGCCAATGAAACTCAACGTATCTGGGAACGTGGCGAAGAGTGAGATGACGAGGCCTGGGATAACTAGAACAGGCATCAGAACACGCGACTTTGGTGAATTGCGCAGAAAAATCGCAAGGGGCATTAAACCTGTAAAGTAGGCCGCAATTGGCCAATTAACTTCGAGCTTAGACTTGGTACTTAGGAGGAGACATACCGTAATCAGCGGAACTGTCAGCATTTGGACGTAACGGCGGGGGAGATTATCTGTCGCTGGTCGACGGCTTGTGAGGGCAAATATTGACCCTAAAAGCGTTGTAGGACCGATTATGAGCAGCTGACCCGCAATCAGATCGCCTGTCCAGCGCCCCATGGGGGCATCCGTATGGCGGTTTGAGAGGGATGCCGAGTGCAGTGTAAAGAGGTTGCTGTGATTGTTATCCCATGCTTTTAATACTAGGAGTGGAAGCAAGGCGATGCCCCCTGCAATCCAAGGATACGGACTTGCTAGTCGCTTTCGTCCTTCTGGTGATGTCAGACAGGTAAGAAATATACCGACTGGTAGGGCAAGCGTAGGAAGTTTACTTAGCACACCGAATGCCGAGAGGATTCCGGCAATGAGCCATAGCGTGGGTCGACCTGTTCGCACTGCTCCGTATCCGAAGTAACACGCAGCGCTCCAAAACATCAGCATCGGAGCATCGTATGTAGATATGGCTCCTCCAACCAAGTAGAGAGGGGTACTCAGGATGATCGCTAGCCAATATGTCCCTGTACGTTCGTCTGAGATTTCAGTCGTCAATCGATGTCCAAAATAGAGAAATACAGTGGTACAAAAAATCGCGACCAACTTGACCGATGTCACCGTGGAGGTGAACAGTGTGAACAGTCGTATGAGCCAGGCAATCATTGGGCCCTGATCGTAGTACCAATAATCTAAATGCCTTGACCAGGTCCAGTAGTAGGCCTCATCAAATGATAATTGCTGACCGTTAGCAATAAATATCTTTGCTATTGCAAAGAAGAAAATGATGGTGAGGGCGGATTTGCCAGGTGAGATGGACTTGGTACCTATTTGCACGGTCGAAGAGTAGTTCCTAGTTCAGTTGTATGCGTTGTACATGGTTCAACTGCGCAGACGTGATACCATTTTTGCGTGTCTGATTTACCCGTAGACCCTATTGTTGTTGCCCGACTAGGGGAAATTTCGGCCCGATATGGCCTGGAATTGATTGAATATACATCCGGATCGACTACGGTTCGAGTTGTTTCTGACCAGTCGCCTGTCGTTGTTTCCGGTAACGTCCGGCAGTCTTTGTCACCATCTCTCGGTATCGAGAAAAAGTTAGATGGAACTCCTGTCAAGGCGCCAATCATGGGAGTTTATTATCGTTCTCCAAGCCCTGGTGAGCCCGCATTTGTAGAGATCGGCGATCATGTTGCCATTGGTGATCCAATCGGAACGATCGAGGCGATGAAGGTGTTTTCAGAAGTCATTTCTGAAGTTGCTGGAATCATTGTTTCGATACCGGCAGAGAACGGAAAGCTTGTACATTCAGGGGACAGCCTTGTCGTGATCGAGGAGGCCTAAGTGCGCGAAATTGGCATTGGGCTGATTGGCTGCGGCATTGTTGGTTCAGGTACAGCAGCATTGCTCACCAATAATGCAGATCTTATTGCATCAAGAGTTGGTGCGAAACTTGTCGTTCGTAAAATTGCAGTCCGTGATCTGTCAAAGGTCCGTGAAGTATCCATACCCGCTGATCTGTTTACGACAAATGTAGAC
>CAIRTT010000211.1 GCA_903881535.1 uncultured Armatimonadota bacterium | reverse complement strand
CCCGTCCCATGAGGATGGCGATCCCACCAAGAATGCGCTGAGAGACTTTTTGGACTAACTCTGGAATCGTATCTGGGACAGCCGTCGCTGCAATCAAAAGAAGAATCGGGGTGTGGAGTGCGCGAATGACTCTCGGGCCATAGATATAAAACACGACACCGATTGGTAGCCATACAAGCGTTGTGATGGCGAGAGGCGTGATATGTCCGAGAAAGGATGTCGCACCAGTGAGGAGGAGTACTGACAGCGGAATCCAAGAATATCTTGCCCACTTTGCACCACGTCGCGCTGCAGACCGGCAAGAGCGCGCCCATGTTGCCCTTATGGTTCTCAAACGCTGGGATGCAAGTAGCCAGGCACCAATGAGGGCGATGGGTTGAAACAGCGTCGGTGCATCCGGTGATAGCCACCAGCGGGACATCCACTCAAGGGGGCCGTTGATTCCGTAGGGAATATCACTACGCCCTGAAACCATGGTGATAATCGGGCGTAGAGGCATCCACCACATTAGGATGTAAATGAGGAACATCAGCGACGCACTCAGATTGCTTCGTAAAAAGCGAAATGCTTTCCTGAAAGTTGCCATGTACACAATGTTAGCGCAGATTGTTCGGTTTTAGTTTATAGTTTCAATAGACGCATCATTGAATGACTAAAAAGAACACGATGGCAAGCCACGAGACGCAACATTGTCCGGAGATTGCAAGTCAACTTGTGTCAGTTTAGCTGTAATCCTGAGGCAGACGTGTCGTGGAAGATACGCCGAGTGTCCCTTACTTCATCTTGAAGCTGATCAGATTACTTTGTCGCCGCGCGGTACGGTCGAGGTATTCCTTGCGAATAAATCCGATACCTGTCGCAAGCCAGCGTGTTGTCTGATACTTGATACGGTCGCCATTTGGAAGGGGTGCAGAAAGTCCGCTATCGATGCGGATACCCGAAAAGCGACCAGCACTCATGGTCTGAACAGACTCTTTTAGACTCGGTCGTGAAAGTCCATGTGCATCAATGGACTTTCCATCGATGCGGAGACGTCCGCTCCACTTATACTCATCCCCGAGCATGGCTCCGTCCTTGAGGAGTATAAGCGGGGGATCAAGAACAACCCATTGTTTCGTTGATGTCGAAAATGCCGTTAGCATCAGCTTACCTTTTGCGTAGCGGTAACCTTCGCGGAGAACCAGTTGTCCGTTTCGCTTCGTTTCCACAAGGGTCGCTGTCGTGCCACCGATGTTCAGTGGTCCACGAACAGAAACGATGTCAGTAAACGTTCGCTGGTCGACCACGGTTGAAAGTGTCCAGGAAAAGCCCGTTTTCAAAGGCAGCATGGCAGAACAATCCGTAACTGCCGGCTCATCTTCAATACGGGACTTAGCGGGACTTGTGTAGTCAGCTGATTTTTGGCAGCCAGCGGAGATGATGACAAATGCCATCATAGACAGCAACAAATTTAGCTTGGAAGGGATCATCGTTTTTTACCTCCAGCAGCCTGGATCGCATCGGCAACGCGGCGGATTGTGCGAAGCGCTTGTTGTCCATCATGATCCCACTTGGGAACGGGCGTGTATACACGCACCAGACAATAGGGCTCCGGTTGGACGAGCGTCTCGACATTAATTCTGAGGCGGTCAATGAGTGATTGCTCACCTGAGCTGCTAACTGGCTTACATGTTCCTGAGGGGTGCTGAACCCACGTCATCATCAAAATCTTGGATTCGGCATCTGCGAGCGCTGCAAAGGTTGTTTGCTGCATCCCACCGAATTTGGAGGGAACAACCTTGGCTGAAGCTGCTATGAAGAAGCGCGTCAGAATAGGTGGATTTCGGTACGCATCAAAGGTGTCGGGCGAGATGACCTGTACGGTTACCATTTCATCAAGTGCATTGCTGTAGTTCCAGCCATCCACTTCAGGATTCCCTAATGCCGACATCGCTTCGAATGAAAGCGGAATACTTTTGATTTCCCATGCCCCAATATTCATCGGAGGCTGAACCCGGAAGGTGCTATGAGCCCGCACACGCATTGCCATTACTTGAATGATAGCGGTAGCTACCACTAACACAAGGATTAGGCTTTTTTTACGTTTGGAATAGGTTACTTCCATTGGTTAGCCTGACCTTCCACGATAAAGCGGTTGAGACGATCTTTCCGGATGCGCCAAACACGTCTGATGATGGCGGCGATACCAAGTGCAAGTGCGGTGGATGTCCACCACGGGATGAACAGAATGATGTTCCCGAGAGTCACCGATATGCGTGCTGCGACAATAATCAGTACAAGGCGGGCGACATGTAACACAAAGGCGATGAAGATAGCAACTACGCTCCAGAACAGACTTTCTTTAAACGTCTTCTTCATCCAGATCAGCCATGTGATGCAAATGAGTGCCGTCAGCCAGAGTGTTGGATGAGGACTTACACCTGAGCGAAAGGAGATTGTAAATGTGTTTTCATTAACGATGATTCCATTCGTCGTCACGAAACTCTTAGTACCAACGATGTTTCCAAGCTGTGATGCGAGGAGTGCCGCCAGCTGGGATGTCGCATCAATCCAGTTACGATAGATTCCCTGCGGAATCGGTGTTGCAAGCAGTGCAAATGCGAATGCCGCCCGGTACTTCCCGGCAACGAACAGTCCTTCCGTCCAGAAGACCTGCGCAAATAGCATCCACACAATTGATAAGTACGAAATCGTTGGAGCCGCAGCGAGAACCGAAAAAAGAATTAGCAAAGTACCAACGATGAGGGGCCATTGCAACCCTCGCCGCTGAGGGGCATCCGGGGATGGAAAGAGTTCGCTTAGTTCTTTGCGAACGATGTCAGCTTGCTGGTTGCAGCGGACAGCGATGACTAAGGCGCCGATTATGGCAACGATGCTACTTCCTTGATCAGCGGTTGGTCCGTACCACACCGAAAGACACAGTTTGATGGGCTCCAAAAGTGCGGTGGTCATCACGATTAGTGTGACGATGTTGATTACTTTCAACAACGGCTGGAATAACGGAAATATCAACTGAGACTGAGTGCGAAGCCGTTCATTCATACGAGGTGTATATACCACGCACACCGTGTCGTGAACCGTTGCGCTTTCAGAGGTCGTCTCCGATTGTCTAACGATTGCTGGTGGTGAAACATACCACTTACTTGTGAAGTCCGGTCAGGTGAAGGGGAATTCGGTGTGTCACCGATATTGAATTTGGATGTAGATGTGGCAATGAATACCGCTAGTTTCCCTTGACAATCAAATGCGCGCCTTCGTACACTACCGGGTACTAGTACTGGGACCTAATAAATCCGCCGGGATGCTATTTGGCCCTGTCCGGCAAAAGGACGTTACTTTAATGCGAAATCAGAAATCATCAGGAATGAATCAACCACGCCACTTCAGCAAAGCAAATAGGGTTCTGTCGCATGCGTGCACTGCGACGTTGTTGTTGTCCCTAATGATTCCGTCTGGGGCTGCCTTCGCAGATGGCCTAATCAAATTTGATGTGGTCAATGCAAAAACGGGTAAAGCGCTGTCAGGTGCAGTTATCCGGATTGAGCCTGCTGCAAGTGAAATTGATGAGCTGCAGTTTAAGGTGGGAGATAACGGAGCTGTAGCGACTGGAGACTTGGTCTCTGGTGAGCGCGTATTCACGGTGACTGCAATTGTTGAAGGCATGGTTTACCGGCCATTCAAGGGCAAGGTTACGGTTGTAGACAACGATACGGTGACAGTTCGTGTAGCGATGGTCGAGCAAGGCTTCAAGACATTCGAAGTGAATGACAAAGTCGTTCGTATAAATCTTGATGACCCATCGAGCAGGACCTACCGTGATAAGGCGTTACTCCACGGTACGGCACTGGGTGCTGGTAATGGACAGAGCCTGAACAAAGTTCTGCGTTCTGTTCCAGGGTTTACATCGGATTCACTTGGTGGAATCATTTCCCGCGGAGAGCAAAATCCGGCGCAGTTTTATGTAGATGGCTTCCAGCTCCCGGCGCGTGTCATCGGTTCAAACGGGCAGTGGGTAGACCTTGCCTTTATCGAGACATTGACGGCCCGTACCGGTGGCAACGCAGCAGCACATGGTGGCAGCAGCAGTGCGATCATTGAGCTTGGGCTCACGCCTGCGATTTCACCATATGGTGCGCCAGTGCGGTCTGCAGAGACCTATGTTCGCTCATCCAATGGGGAATTTGGGACATCTGAGAACCTTGTAACCGTATCGAAGCAGCGCCCTCGTCTCAACAGTTCCAAGACAGATATTGGCTACGTTATTGGTGTTTCCAACCGGACGACATCGAATGCATCCCTTTCCCCGCAAAACGGAGGCGCTGCCCCAAATGGTGGCGGTAGCTCAAACAATGCTTTTGGAAAAGTGGAAGTTCGTCTTAACCCCAGCACGGAAGTTTCATCGACATTTGCTCTTGGATCTGCCATCACAGGTATCGGAAACCGAACGGGGCTTGGCACCAAGTTCAATGGAACTGGCTTCGGCTATGGCGGTGTTCTGGACACATTCGCCGGTGGTACAAGTCAGGCTGACCTCGGCCTAGATGTCACACAACGTGACAATTCTGAACTTTTCATCACCCAGATTCGAAAACAACAACGTGGCGGTCGCTCCGCTACATTTACGGTTGGCGTGTCAAAGCAGACGCAAAGTACGACAAACAGTACCGTTCCAGTTTTACAAGGCAGCTTACCTGCGGAATCATCGGTAGAGTTTCTCCCAAGCGTTTATCAGAACTATCGCTCGACTGGCGTGCAAGCAGACTTTGTGAGCCCATCTGGAAGTCGCACAACCCGCTACGGCATCGCCTTGCAGTCGATGGGTGGTGGCGAGTCGATGTACCTCAACCCACAGAGTGCTGCAGCGATTACAGCACTTAGCAACATGGGTGGCCAGCTTGCAACCCGGTTTGGGCCAGATTCTACTGGGCATATTCCGGTTATCTACGCAAGCCGCAAATCTGATTATGCGGCTGCGTATTATCAGGTCGGAAAGACGACAGGTTCGCTGCGTTGGAATGCTGGCTTACGCGGAGAGTCCTTTGACCAGACCAACTTCTTCGCGCGTGAAACGCCGAACTTTGACCCGAACAGTTCCGATGTCTACGGTAATCCGATTCAGCGTGGAGCGCGGACAAGCGCAAAGGTTTCGCCGCGCTTCAATGCGTTGTATATCCTTCCAAAAGATGGAACTTTCAAACTGCTTGGTTTAAGGCTGTTCGGTTACGGTCTGTCCCAGCCTGGAGCCTTGCGGTTCTCCTATAACCAACTCTTTACCCCAGCTCTCGGCCAGGGTTCGATGGCGATTGGCCAAACAAGTTTGGATCCATTGGCATATCCAACCAAGCCTCAGACAACGGATCAGTTTGATTTCAGTATCGAGCGGCAGTTTGGTTCCCAGACACTCAAGCTTGGCTCTTACATGAAGGTCAACAATGATGCTGTTGGCTATCGCCAGATTGTTCCTGGGGCACAGGCTGTCGGGTTCACAACGACATCCCTTGGTAAAGTCCGTGCGGATGGTGTTGAGCTGACTTACACGCTGAATCCACGCAATGAAGTCAATCCAGGAAATGTCGCTGCACTTTCGGGAACAACGGGCTTTGTAACTGTGTCAAACCAGAAAGTTCGCATTGACAATGCAACTACTGGTGCTTATTCGCCTGAGTTTGATCAACGCACATCGGTTGTCGCTGGATTTTCACAAGGACTCGGTGGTGGGTCACGCCTTGGACTTTCATACGCTTATGGAAGTGGATTGACCGCATCGCAGTTCCAAGGTGGTAATCGTGCATCATTGAACGAAGCGAATGCGCGACTGCACTTTGGACATAAGCTGTTTGGTGCGGTGTCCGTAGATGCTTCCGTTGAGAACCTGTTCAACGCGAATTCACTGGTGAGTTATGGAAGTACATTTGCTGGAACCCGGTTCCAGCAGGGACGACGTGCACTGCTTACGCTGTCCGCCAAGTATTAGGGTTTATCGAATCCTGCTCGGAACTGTTAGGTGTTCGAGCAGGGTTCGTCCATTTGGAAGGGTGTTATATGAACAATCCGCTGGTTAAATTTCTTGTCGAAGAGTGGTTTATCGCGATCGTCTTAGTTGCGATGTCAGTAGCGACAATAACCGTGGTCTTTGAACGTCTCGGTGCCTATAAAAAGTACGGTGAAATATCCACGAATCTTCTAGCCGATGTCCTTGACCTTCTGAAAGCTGGTCGGGACAACGAAGCGACCCGTGCGGTAAACGATGCGGATGGTCCTGTTGCAGCCGTAGCCCGTGTTGTTTTGGCAAATGCGCGCCGAAGTGTTGGAGAAGTTGAGCGCCTGGTTCAGGAAGCCGCTGAAGATTACTTTATGCAGCTTGAGAAAAACCTCGCCATTCTTGACACAATCACCACACTCTCTCCGTTGTGGGGTCTCTTTGGCACGATTGTCGGAATGATTCAGGTCTTCTTGAAGTACGCCGTTGCCAATGATGACAAGTCGAAGCAAGCGATTCTTCCAAGTGTTGGGACCGCTTTGTACGCGACTGCTGGCGGTATCTTGATCGCTCTTGTGTGCTTTATCGCATACAACTACTTTGTCTCCCGCCGTAGCCGGATTATTGCAGAGACAGAGCAGGCTGCAAACAAGCTGATCAATGTTCTTGAGGCCCGCGGCACTTTTGCCCGCTGAATTGGACAGAGGTTAACACCCCATGCGTTTCCGAGCATCCCGGGAAATCAAGAAGACAAAAATCGAAATCATCCCGATGATTGACACGATGTTCTTTCTTCTGGTGTTCTTTATTCTTGCATCCTTGAATATCATCGACCTAAGAGGAATCAATATCGAGCTGCCTCCTTCTTCGATGGTCAAGGCGCCTGTTCGTGATCCCCGGGATATCAAGCTTGAAGTCGAAATCGATGCCAATGGCAACAAGTATGTCAACAATGGCAAAAAGGTAGCTGCGGATGAATCGATTTCGAAGGAGCTGCTCGCTGCAGTAGTCAAACAGTTTGGACGCCAGCCATCGGCGCAGGATTTATCCGTGATGACGGTGATTATTGCGCCGGATGAAACGACGTTTCACGAACACGTGATCAGTGCTATCGATGACTCACGCTCGGTGAAAATTGGCAAGTTTGCTGTTCGTTGACAGGGATTAGGTAATTAAATGGCGTTTCGTCGACGACGGGAAATCAAGAAGACAAAAATTGAAATCATTCCAATGATTGACACGATGTTTTTTCTTCTGGTCTTCTTTATCTTGGCTTCGCTGAATGTAATTGACATGAAGGGAAGTCGTGTCGACCTTCCGGATAGCGTCAATCAGGATTCTCAGGCACGTGCGAAGGTTACGATTACGATTACCAAGGATCAGAATATCTCTGTCAATCAAGGAAAGGTGATCGGTAAGGATGGCTCTCTTGGCTCAGAGCTCCTTTCTGCACTTACATCCGACTCGGCGACAGGAGCGATAACTGTGCGACCGGAGGATGCAATTATTGTCATTAACGCGGACAGCAAAGCACCCTATTCCATTATTCGGAAAGTTGTAGATCAAGCGCGGCAAGTTCGCTTCCGTAAGTTTTCGATCGCGACAGATCCAAAGCTTGGATTTTGAACGGAGACAGGTAAGTCATGGGCATCTTCAATACACAGGAAATCCGCGCTGCAGGCGCAATCGATCACCTTATCCGTTTGCCGGAGGATGATGTCGCCTCGCGCCTGAAATCGGCCATTGTTGTCGCACTTGTTGCGAATGCTGCTATTTTTACGATTGCTTTCTTCGCATCTGTTCTTCACAAATCTGATTCGCCTCCACCCCTCCAGGTTGAGTTTTTAGAGAAGGCATTTGATGACCTTCCCCGGATCATGAAGCTAAAGCCTGTTGTCGAACGTCCGAAGAACATTCCCCTTATTCGCCGCAAACCTGTCCTTTGGCCGAAGATACAGCCAAAGCCTCTGGAACGTACAGTGGTCGTCAACAAGGTGAAACCACTGCCGTTATCCCAGCCTGTTGAGAAGCCGCGACCTCGTCCAAACGCAGTTGCCGAAAAAGCAAATGAAGCCCCTGCAAAGCCAAACGTAACAGCGCCAACTCCGGCTGTCAGTAATCCACGGCAAACGAATGTGACGAGTAATAGCGATACAACCGCTCGTGTGAATACCAGCCGTGCGATTGCTGCCGGAGCAACTCCTGAGGGACCTGGTGTTACCGGACCAAACTTTCGCCGTAATACACCGCGTACAACCGGACAGCTCGCTGCATCGGATAACAGACCAAGTGTCAGCGCTGCAACTGAGCGCGATTATTCTGCGCTGCCTACCGCAGCACCGACGGCTCCTATGAATGCATCCCCTACTGCAAGCCGGTCTGGTGCTGGTGTCTCGATGGGAACCGTTGGAACGGCCGCAAGTCGCAGGTCTACAGGTGTTGGTATCAGCGGTGAATCTGTGCGGGTGGATGCGATTTCCACGCCAAATTTTATAGGTCGTAAAGGACCGGCTCTTGGCTCAACAGCCATCATCACGGATCGTCCGACAACCCTCACCGCAGCGATGGAAGAAACCGGAACGGCAAACTCAGGACTCGCCACCATTCAGGGTGCCAAGGGGACCATCGCAAAGTCGGTCGCCATTAGCAAAACGGTCGTTTCCGGCTCTGGAACGGGTACCGCATCTGCGGGATCGGGTGGTCGTAACCTTTCTGTCTCGGATACCGTGACCACTGCCGTTTCTGGTGCTGCATCCTCTGGTGCATCCCGGGCTCCACGGCTCGGAGACAGCGCCATCGCGACCGCTGTTGGATCGAATAGGCCCGGTGCCGCAGCAGATGGTGATGGCGGTGCAGGCCCAATCGGTGGAAGCGACAACATCGGATCGCTGGCGACAGCCAGCACCCGCGCATCCGGCGGTGGTACAGGACCTGTCGGTGCTGGAAGCGGCTCAGCGCGTCTCGGTGGTGCGAGTGGCGGAGGCAATATTCGCGCAACTGCATCCACAAATGATGCGAAAATTACTGCTAACCCAGACAAGGTCACAAGCGACAGTGAACGCAAACCAATTGCGGTCAACACGAGTAATATCGCCAAATCACAAGGTGCAGGTGGCTCTGCGGCAACGCGGAATGAAGATGCTAGGGCAACGGTAAAACCCGATGTCGAGCTGTCTACCGATCTCAAACGGAGACAATTCAAGGCGCGTGTTCTTGTGGAAGTCGAAGTTGCCGCATCCGGTGAGAGCACAACAACACTGATCGGCGGTTCCGGCGACGGTGAAGTCGACAAGGCTGTTTTGTCAACACTTCGTCGCTGGAAGTGGGTACCAGGTTATCGAGATGGCAAAGAAGTCTCGACAAAGCAGAAATTCGAGTACATCATTCGAATCAACTAATCGCCGATTCAAATGAAACGCCTTTCAGAAACGCGTGTGGACTATTTATGTAGTCTGCACGCTTTTGTTTGTTTGGTAGGCTCAATTGCTTGATGGATTATCGCCAGTCCGTTCTGTTATATAACGGGACGCCATATTGTGATTTTGGGATGCTTTGTCGCATCCTCATGCCTATCGTCCTTTGAATAAGGTAATGTGCTAACACGCTTTTAATAGACAAAGGAATTGTCCAAACATGGCTGGTTGCCCATCGCTAACACCCACCAAGCTCCTCCGCTCGCTAGGCATCGCTGTAATTGTCATTCCGCTAGTTGGTGGACAGACCTCACTCAGCCAGCAGGTTTCGGCACCACCGGCGATGCCGATCCCTCAAAGTTCCTCCAATTCGGAATCAGCACCATTGGTTTTCAAGGCAACCGTCGGTGCCGAGAAGCGCTTGCAGAGCAATGGCTCGATGGTGGCGATGGTACAGGGCCGCACCATCACGCTTGAGTTTGACCAAATTGACAAGACGCGCATCACCAAAGTCGACAAAGACGGCAAAGTCACTGTCGAGAATACCGTCGAGTCTAGCCAGGCAAAAGTCGGGGGCATGGCGATCCCGGATGATGGACCAAGCAAGGACATCGATAACATCACCTTTGACACAGACAACAGTCTTGTGGCATACCAGTCATCTGATACCGATCAGGATTCCCTGAAACGCTCTGTTAGATTGTTCAGCGCCACGCAACCTCTGTTTGCAAATGTTCCGACAAAGGTTGGGACGCAGTGGAGTAAGACTCTGAAGGCCGATGCCATCCCCGGGATGCGTGATGCCAAAGTCGACATGCTTGTGATGGCCTTCGAAACCAAACAGGGCATCCCTTGTGTCCGTCTGGGTGTTCGCTTTTTGGAGACATCCGGGCCAACCCCGCTGCAATCCGAAGGCGTCGTATGGATTGAGCGTAGCAGTGGTGACAAGGTTGCGGCCGAATGGATGATTCGGAACTTGCCACTTGGTGATGACACCGAGCTCGTCAGCGGACGTGTGGTCGAGACGCGCATTTCTGGTGGAATCCTGACGCAGCAGAACGCGCCAAGTACGCTGGATGTGGGTAAGCCATCCACAAATCCATCCCTGCCAGTTCCCGCAGGGCCGCCTAAACCAGATGCTAAGAAAATCGATGACATCGTCAAGGACTTTGAAAAGCTTCCTGGTCTTATGACGATGTATCGGAAGAAGGATGCCCTTTCCGGTCGCGAGACGATTTATCTTGAGATTCCAGATGATCAGCTAAGCAAGTGGTTGCTCCTGCAGGCGACTGCAAGCACGGGAACAAGTGGTTACGTAGAGCTTGGCGAGCCAATCGGTGACTT